>JASLXG010000131.1 GCA_030740435.1 Alphaproteobacteria bacterium
TTGGCGAGGGGGCCTGTGTTTCGGTCCACGGGGCCAACCGGCTGGGCTCGAATTCGCTGCTGGACATCGTCGTCTTCGGCCGCGCGGCGGCGCTGCGGGCAGCCGAAACCATAACCCCGGGAGCGCCTCACAAGCCGCTTACCGAGGCGGCGGTGGAAGCCTCGCTGGCCCGCTTCGATGGTTTCCGTCACGCGGCCGGCGGCAACTCGACGGCCGAGATCCGCGACGACATGCAGAACGTCATGCAGGAATACTGCGCCGTATTTCGAACTGGAGAGGTGCTGGAGGAGGGTCGTCAAAAGATCGCCAAGACCTGGGCCGCCATGGCCGACCTCAAGGTCAGCGACCGCTCGCTAATTTGGAATTCCGACCTCATGGAGACGCTGGAGCTGGACAACCTTTTGCGCCAGGCGATCGTCACCCTGCAAGGTGCCGTGGCGCGTCAGGAAAGCCGGGGCGCCCACGCCCGCGAAGACTTCCCCGAGCGCGACGACGTGAATTGGATGAAACACACGCTCAGTTGGCTCGACGATGCCGGCCAGGCGCGGCTCGACTACCGTCCGGTGCATACCTACACGCTGTCCGACGAGGTCGAGTACATCGAGCCCAAGGCCCGAGTCTATTAAGCGCAGAGTGAGGAAAAGACGTCATGGCTGAGTTCACGTTGCCGGCGAATTCCAAAATCGGCCAGGGCCGGACCTTCAAAGCCCCGGACGGCGCCAAGCGAATAAAGCGCTTTCGCATCTACCGCTGGAATCCGGACGACGGCAAGAACCCTTCGGTCGACACCTTCGAGCTCGACTTGGACCAGACCGGCCCGATGGTGTTGGACGCCCTGATCAAGATCAAGAACGAGGTCGAACCGACGCTGACCTACCGCCGCTCCTGCCGCGAGGGCGTCTGCGGCAGTTGCGCCATGAACATCGACGGCATAAACACCCTGGCCTGCACCAAGGCCATCGAGGACATCCGCGGCGACGTCAAGATCTATCCCCTGCCCCATACCCCGGTGATCAAGGATCTGGTGCCCGATCTTTCCACTTTCTATGCCCAGTACACCACCATCAAGCCCTGGCTGCAGACCAAGTCGGCGCCGCCGCAAAACAGCGAACGCCTGCAATCGCGCGACGACCGGGCCAAGCTGGACGGGTTGTGGGAGTGCATCCTCTGCGCCTCGTGTTCGACCAGTTGCCCGAGCTACTGGTGGAACGGCGATCGCTATTTCGGTCCGGCCGTGCTGCTGCAGGCGCTGCGCTGGATCGACGACAGCCGCGACGAACACGCCGGCGAACGCCTCGACGAGCTGGAGGATCCCTTCCGGCTCTACCGCTGCCACACCATCATGAACTGCACCGCCACCTGCCCCAAGAGCCTCAATCCGGGCAAGGCCATCGGCGATCTCAAGATCAAGCTGGCCGAACGAATGTAGGGCCGCGACCCGTATTCGCGCCGGGCAACCGCAGGCAATCATGTACACACCCGACCATTTCCGCCTGGATGAGCCCCAGGCGCTGCAGGCCGTGATGACGGAAAATCCCTTTGCTTTGATGATCACGCCTGGCCCGGAGGGCCTGGAAATCAGCCATCTGCCACTGCTGTTCGCGGCCCACGCCGGCTCGCAGGGCCGCCTGCAAGGCCATCTCGCCCGGGCCAACCCACACTGGCGTTCGTTCGCCGCCGGGGTCCCTACCAGCATCGTCTTCCAGGGACCGCACGGCTACGTCTCGCCGTCCTGGTACCAAAGCGCGCCGGCCGTGCCGACCTGGAACTACGTTGCCGTCCACGCCCACGGCCACCCCACCCCGGTCGAGGACCGTGAGCAGGCGCGGACCATGCTGGAAGCCCAGGTCGAGCACTTCGAGGCGGCCCTGGCCAAGCCCTGGCAGCTAAGCGGTGCGGATGAATTCGTGGACCGCATGATCGACGGTATCGTGGTTTTCGAGATGCCCATCGAGCGCCTCGAAGGCAAGGTCAAGTTGAGCCAGAACCGCGGCGCCGAGGACCGTTTAGGCGTCATAGCCGCCTTGCGGGCGGCTGGGGATGCAGCCCTCGCCGAGGCCATGGAAGCCCTGGCAAAGGACTGACGGGGGCTCTATTTCGCCATGCCCGCACCTGCCGACGGCCCCCTTGCCGCCTACCGAACCCTGTTGCATGACGGCACCTGGCAGCCGGATGCGGCCCAGGAAAGGGTGGCCGAGAGGTTGCAAACCCTGGCCACCGAGCTTGGCGAGGGCAGGCCTGAAAGGGCCGACGGCAACAACTGGGCCCAGCGGCTGGGCCTAGCCCCCGCCCCCCCGCCGCCTCGGGAGCTTTACCTGCATGGCGACGTGGGACGCGGCAAATCGGCTCTCGCGGACCTTTTTTTTGCCACCCTGCCTTTGGCGCAAAAGCGGCGAGTGCACTTTCACGCCTTCATGATCGAGGTGCACAAGCGCATCCACGTCTGGCGCCAGGCCCACCGAGGCACCACGCCGGGCGACACGCCCGGAGACCCGATCCTGCCACTGGCTCGCGACCTGGCCGCCATCCGGCTGCTTTGTTTCGACGAGTTCCAGGTTCACGACGTTGCCGACGCGATGATTTTGGGCCGCCTCTTCGAGGCGCTCTTCGAGCTCGGCGTGGTGATCGTCGCCACCTCCAACCGGCCGCCCCATGAGCTCTACACCGGGGGTCTCAACCGCGAGCTCTTCCTGCCCTTTATCGCCCTCATCACGCAACGCCTCGATGTCCTCGCGCTTGATGGCCCAGCGGACTACCGTCTGGCGCGCCTCAACCACCAGCCGGTTTACTTCACGCCTCTCGATCCCGAGACCGATGCCCGGATCGAGGCCGCCTTCGATCACCTGACCGACGGCGCAACGCCGTCGCGGCAGCGGATTCCGGTTCAGGGACGGCTGTTGGAGATTCCGGCGGCCAGCGGCGGCATCGCCCGTTTCGCCTTTGCCGAGCTCTGCCAACAGGCCGTGGGCGCGGCCGACTACATCGAAGTGGCGCGCCAATTCCACACCGTCTTCCTCGAAGGCATCCCGCGCCTCGAGGCGGCCCAGCGCAACGCCGCCCGGCGCCTGGTCAATCTGGTCGACATCCTCTACGAGCACCACGTCAACCTGATCTGCAGCGCCGAGGTCGAGCCCGATCAGCTCTATCCGCGCGGCGACGGCACCTTCGAATTCGCCCGCACCGCCTCGCGGCTGATGGAGATGCGCAGCCACGATTACCTGGCGGCGCCGCACAAGGGATAATACAAAGGGTCGCTTGGCGACCCTGGGGGGACAAAAAAAGGGTCGCCGAGCGACCCGCGAGAAACCTTGGCGGTGAGAAATTCGGGCTAATGCCCGTAGCCTACCGCCATCAGGTCTTTGGGCCGCCGCATTTTGACCAAAATCGCCTGGCGGCTGGAGAGCATTTCCCAGCCCGTCAAGCCGACGCTCGGTTTCTTCCACATGGGGCCGAACCCGGCGTTATCCGCATCGGGATAATCGACCAGCGAAACCAGCCTCATCTCGGCGTTGCCGCCGGCCGCCGCGCCCTGGCCGCCAAGACCGCGCGAAGCCACCATGATGGCGCTGCTGGCGGGTTCGATCTGACGGGCCAGAATGGGGCCGATGCCCCTGAAGTCCTGGCGCGTAGCCAACGAGCCCGGCACCTCGCAGATATCCCGGTCCTGGCGCAACACGCCTTCGATGACCCGGCAATCCCGGCCGCTGACGGCGTCGACGGCATATTCAGCGACACCCTTGCCGGTAATCACGGTCGACGACAGCGAAACGACGGTGATGATGTCTTTCATGGCGAAGGCACCGATGAGCGGCGCGGCGCAGCCGCTGACCAGGCCGGCAAGGCCGATCAACAGTGCCACCATCCCCACTCGACGAAGCATCGTTTAGTCTCCAGTCCTCTCCGACATTTTCCGGCGGTCGGTATGGGCAATATGTTGCCAGACCCCCAACGGTTTGTCACCTGCATCGAATTCACATTATATTACAATCAGTTACGGCTGCGCGCAACCCAATAGTCCGTGCAAAATGTCGGCCCCGATGATGCAGCCCTGAAAATTGGCGCGCCAGACGTCGACCTCTTCCAGGTTGGCGCCGCGCAGGCAGGCGCCGCGCAGGTCGGCATCGCTGAGATCGGCCCGGAAGAGCGAAGCGTCCTCCAGATTGGCTCCCGCCAGCATCGCGCCGGTAAGACGGCACTGGCTCAGATTGGCACCGCTGAGGTTGCTGTTGCTGAAGTCGGCACCACCCAGGTCGGCGGACTGCAACACGACATTTCGTAGATCGAGCCCGGCCAGGTTGCGATCGGTCAGCATGGCGCGCTTGCCGCCCGGCGATCCCGCCAGCCACAGCTCATGCAACTCGAGTATGTGTTGCAACAATTCCGCAACCATAAACCCGCCCCGCGACTACCCCCCCCGGAACAATTACTTTGCCATATCCCAAAGCTTTCTGGCAAACGCGCCGCTTGCGGCCTGAGCCGCCATCCCGCAAGCTCTGCTGCCACCGCTTCCGGAACCGCCATGAAACGACAAGAATGCCTCGAACTCGACCGCCTCGATCCCCTGGCCGCCAGGCGCCAGGACTTCGAGCTGCCGGCCGACGTCATCTACCTCGACGGCAACTCCCTGGGGGCGGCGCCACGCGCCGTGCAGCGGAGACTGCAATCGCTGATCCGGCGGGAATGGGGCGAGGGCCTGATCCGCTCCTGGAACGAGGCCGACTGGTTCACCATGCCGACCAGGGTGGGCGAGAAGCTGGCGCCGCTGCTGGGCGCCGGGCCGGACCAGGTGGTGGCCGCCGACAGCACCTCGATCAACCTTTACAAGGCCCTGGTGGCGGCGCTCAGGCTGCGCCCGGATCGGCACCGGGTGATCGGCGATGCGGCCAACTTTCCCACCGATCTCTACCTGCTGCAGGCGGCTTGCGAGGCGGTCGGCGGGCGCAGCCTCGAACGCCTGGATGCCGAGGACATCGCCGCCGCCATCGACGGCGATACCGCTGTGGTGGCGCTCTCCCATGTCGACTACCGCAGCGGCCAATTGCATGACATGGCCACGATTTCGGCGGCGGTCCACGCGGCCGGGGCGCTGGTAGTCTGGGATCTGGCCCATTCGGCCGGGGCGCTGGCGCTGGCGCTGGACGAAGACGGCGCCGATTTCGCCGTCGGCTGCGGCTACAAGTTCCTCAACGGCGGCCCCGGCGCTCCGGCTTTTCTTTACGTAGCCCTTCGCCATCAGGGCGGCATCGAACCCGTGCTTCCGGGCTGGATGGGCCATGCCAATCCCTTCGCTTTCGCACCTGATTACGAACCGGCCCCGGGTATCGCGCGCAATCTCTGCGGCACCCCGCCGATCCTTTCGCTGGCCGCCCTGGAGGCGGCGCTGGAGATCTGGGCGGATGTCGACCTGGCGGCGCTGCGCCACAAGAGCCAGGCCTTGGGCCAGCTTTTGATCGAGAGGGTCGAGGAGATCTGTGCCGGCCACGACCTGGCGCTGGCCTCGCCCCGCGATCCCGACCAGCGTGGCAGCCAGGTCTCGTTCCACCACCCCCAGGGCTATGCCCTGGTGCAGGCCCTGATCGGGCGCGGCGTGATCGGCGATTTCCGCGACCCCGACATCATGCGCTTCGGCCTGGCGCCGCTTTATCTCCGTTACGTCGACGTCTGGGATGCCGCCGGGCATCTGGCGGAGATCCTGGAAAGCGGCGAATGGCGGCAGGATTCCTTTCGCAGCCGCCGGACGGTAACCTGACCCGCTACCAGTTGAAGCGGCACACGGCGGCCATGGGTTGCTGGCCGGCCTGGCGGCAGAGCGCCGCCACGGCCTCGGCGGCGGGGGGCTCGGGGGCCGGGGCGAATTCGTCGGCGTGCAGGCCGCCGGAGACGAACAGCGCATCGATGCCGGCCCGGGCGGCGCCGGCAATGTCGGTGCGCAGGCTGTCGCCGACCACCAGGATGCGCGACCGCGCCAGGCCGCCCAGGCGTTCGACGGCGAGGTCGTAGGCGCCGGCGTGGGGCTTGCCGTGGTAGCGCACCTGGCCGCCCAGCTCCTCGTAGGCCGCGGCCAGCGAGCCGGCGCAGGGCACCGTGCGCGGGCCGCGCATGACGTTGAGATCGGGGTTGGCACAGATCATGGGCAGGCCACGGCCGAGCGCTGCGGTGAACAGTTCGCGGTAGTCCTCGGCGCTTTCGTTTTCGTCGTCGTAGAAACCGCTGAGGAGGATGAAATCGGCCTCCTCCAGCCCCACCACTTCGCAATATGGCGTGTCGTGCAACAGGCCCCAATCGCGGGCCGGACCGAGATGCAGGAAGAAGTGCCCGAGCCGAGCGTGCCAGGCGTCGGGGCGGCACTTTAGCGCCTCGAGCGTCACGTCCCCCGAAGTCACCAGGCCGTCGACCTCCGTGGCCCCGATGCCCATGCCGGCGAGCGCCGCCATGACCCGGCTTGCCGAACGCGGGGCGTTCGAGAGCAGCACCACGCGGCAACCGGCCCGGCGCAGGCGGTCGAGGCAGTCGAGCACGCCGGGATAGGGTTGCTGGCCGTCGTGGATGACGCCCCAAAGGTCGACGATGAGGCCCTCGTAGCGCTCGGCCAGGGCGGCCAGTCCGGGCAAGACGGCGATGTCGGTCCCTGGGCTCATGCGCTGACTTCGCGGCTGGGCCGGGGCTCGCCGAACAAAAAGCCCTGGCCCAGGTCTATGCCCAAATCCAAGAGGTCGATGACCTCGCTCTCCTCCTCCACCTTCTCGGCGACAAGCTGCAGCCCGGCGCGGTTGACCGCGTTCTTGTAGTCGTCGATGTGGAAAGGCAGGTCCTCGTAGTTGGCCCGGTCGCGCAGCACCGCCGAGGGCACCTTGAGGAAGCGGAAGCCGCGCTTGGCCAGCCCGGCGAAGTTGAACGAGAGGTCCGAAACCTTGTCCAGCGAGAAGGTAAAGCCGAGCCGGGCCAGGGCCTTGAGATTGCGCTCGATGCCGGCGTTCATGATGTCGCTCTGGGCCAGTTCGAAAACCAGGTTGTCGGCCAGCGCCGCGTTGGCCCGCATGAACTCGATGAACTGGGGGAAGAATTCGTTGTCGTTGAGGCTCTCGGAGGCCAGGTTGCAAAAGAATCCCACCGTTAGCTTGTCGATCTGGGCCCGGCGGATGAGCTGGACGCAGCGAAACAGCAGCATGTTGTCGATGTCGGCCAGCAACCCCTGTTCGGCCGCCAGCGAAAGATATTGTTCCGGCAGGATGACGTTGCCCTGGTCGTTGCGGATGCGCGAGAAGGTCTCGTAGAAGCGGACCTTGCGCTCGGGCAGGCTGACCACGGGCTGGAGATAGAGATCGACGCGGTTCTGCTCCAGTCCCTGTTGCGTGATCTCGAGGATTTCCTCGTTGGATAGCGACTTGGCCAGGGCGGCCGGCGCCGCCGTGCGGATGCGGTCGCCCAGCGGGCCGTCGCTCTTGACCTGGCGGCGGCTGCGGCTGCGCTCGGCCAGGCGCTCCAGCAGCCCCTGCATGGTGTGCATCTCGGCCACCATCTGGTCGGAGTTCCAGCCCTCGGCCTGGTCGATAGTGGCGCGGACCTCGGTCAACGACTTCTCGGCGGCCACCAGCCGGCCCTTCAGCGCCGCCAGTTGCTCGCCCGCCCGGCTGAGCGCCGCCTGGGTTTGGCGCCCCTGCCGGCGGCGGTTGAGGGCCTCTTGCAGCAACACCGCGGCAAGGAACAGCAGCGCTCCCAGCAGCGCCGCGATAAGCGGCGCCACACCGGCCACCTGGGTCAGGCCCGCCCCCAGCGCCAGGGCGGCCAGGGCGTAGGCGGCGATCAAGGCGATTTGAGTGATGGCTGTGATGGTGCTCTCGTTCCTTGCCGGGGCCGGGTTCAGGCCTTGATACAGAAGAAAATGCCGGCCGTCACTTCTCCGCTCAACCGGCGTCGAGGCCCACGGCTTCGCCGACATGGGCAAAACCGTCGGCTTCGAGCAACGCCGCCAGTTCGCACTTGAGGCGGCCGATCAGGCCGGGTCCCTGGTAGACCAGGGCGGTATAGAGCTGCACCAGCGAGGCGCCGGCCCGGATCTTGGCATAGGCGTGGCGGCCGTTGGCCACGCCGCCGACACCGATCAGCGCCAGGCGCCCGCCGGTCAGGCGGTAAAAGCGGGCCAGCAGCGCCGTCGAGGGCTCGAACAGCGGCGCCCCGCTGAGGCCGCCCGCTTCGTGGCAATGGCGGCTGCGAAGCCCTTGGCGGGCCAGCGTGGTGTTGCTGATGACGAGGCCGTCGACGGCCCGCGCCAGCACCACCTCGGATATGGCCTCGGCCTCGCCCTCGGCAAGATCGGGCGAGACTTTCAAAAAAAGCGGCACCGCCGTGGTGCGGGCCGCCAACAGGCGGTCCAAAAGCTCGGCCAGCGCCTCCCCGGCCTGCAAGTCCCTAAGGCCGGGCGTATTGGGCGAGGAAACGTTGACGACCAGATAATCGGCCAACCCCTGCAACCTTTTCAGGCCGCTGACATAGTCGCCGACGCGGTCGTCGCTGTCGCCGTTGGCCCCCAGATTGACGCCGACGATACCCTGCCTCTGGGGACGCGGCCGCGCCTCCAGGCGTCTGGCGAGATGCTCCAGGCCCCGGTTGTTGAAGCCCATGCGGTTGATCACGGCCCGGTCCTCGAGCAGGCGAAAGAGCCTGGGCCGCGGATTGCCGGCCTGGGGGCGGGGAGTGACGCTGCCCACCTCGGCGAAGCCGAAACCCAGTCCCAGCAGCGCGTCCGGCACCTCGGCGTCCTTGTCGTAGCCGGCCGCCATGCCGATGGGGTTGGCGAAATCGAGGCCCAGCAGGCGACACGCCAGCCGCGGCGAATCGAAGGCCGGCGCCCGCCACAAGCCCGTGCCCAGCGCCTTGATCGAGAGCCGATGCGCCGTCTCGGCATCGAGCCGGCGCAACAGCGGCCAGGCCAGGCGGTAGAGACCGCTCATGCCTCGAGCTCGACCGGCTCGGCGCAGGCGGCATCGTCGTGGCGCGGGTTGTTGAGACGCCGCGAGACCGGCGTGGCAACCAGATCGGGTGAGCTTGCGTCCTGCACCAGGGCCAATAATTGGTCCGGCGAAGATGCGCTTTCGCCCAGCCAGGAGGCATAGTCATCGGGCGAGAGAATTGCCGGCATGCGCTGGTGGATGGGCCGCACGGCAGCGTCGGCAGCCGTCGTGATGATGGTACAGCTTTCCACCGCCGCGCCGCCCTCGGGCGGCATCCAGCGCTCCCAAAGCCCGGCGAAGGCAAACAGCCCATCGTCGCGCCGCGCCAGGCGATAGGGTTGCTTGCCGTCTTTCATGGCCAGCCATTCGTAATATCCGTCGGCCGGCACCAGGCAGCGCCGGGCCCGGAAGGCGGCCCGGAACGAAGGTTTTTCCCCTACGCTTTCGGCCCGGGCGTTGATCAGGCGGGCGGCGATTTTGCGCTCCTTGGCCCAGGACGGCAACAGCCCCCAGTGCACCATGGCCAGGCGGCGGCCCTCGCCACCCGGGTTACGAACGATAGCCACCTCTTGGCTCGGGGCGATGTTGTAGCGCGGGGCCAAGTTGGGCCGATCCTCGACACCGAACAATTGGCGCATGGCTTCGACGGGAGAGGTAAAGGCAAACCGGCCGCACATGGCGCGACCTTATCAGATCAACGCCTCGGCCACCTGTCCGGCGGTCTCGGCAATCGCCTCCGCGGCCGCATCGACGACCTTGCCCATGGTGATGAAGCCATGGATCTGGCCCTCGAAGCAGCGGTACGTGGTGGCCACGCCGGCCGCCCGCAGGCGCTCGGCATAGGCCCGGCCTTCGTCGCGCAGGGGGTCGAACCCGGCGGTCAGAACAAAAGCCGGCGGCAAGCCTGAAAGGTCATCCGCCAGCAACGGCGAAGCGCGCCAGTCGGTCTGGTCCGCGGGACCGTTCAGGTAATGGTTCTGGCACCACATCTGCATCGCCGCCGTGAGCAGATAACCTTCGCCGAATTCCTCGTGGCTGGGGGTGTCGCGCAGCATGCTGGTGGCCGGGTAGATCAGGGCCTGAAAGGCAATGTCCGGCCCCTGCTCGCGGGCCAGCAGGGCCACCACGGCGGCCAGGTTGCCGCCGGCGCTGTCGCCGCCCAGCGCCAGCCGGCCGGCCTCGACGGCCCGGCCGCCGGCTCCTGCGGCGAGCCAATCGACCACCGCCTTGGCATCATCGACGGCGGCCGGGAACTTGTCCTCGGGGCCCATGCGGTAGTCCACCGAGCAGACGGCAAAGCCCCCGGCGTTGGCGAGTGCGCGGCAGACCACGTCGTGGCTTTCGAGATCGCCGAAGACCCAGCCGCCGCCGTGGTAGTAGACCAGCACAGGCAAGGCCTGATTTTCGGTGCTGCCGGCCGGACGGTAGAAACGCAAGGGAATCTCGCCGCCCGGCCCGGGCACCCGCAGGTCTTCGGAGAGCGCCACCTCAGGCACCTCCGGCGTCACCGCCGCCCGGGTCTCGCGATATTGCTGGCGGGCGGCATCGGGCTCCAGGGTTTCGCTCTTGGGCCGGCCCGCGGCCTCGGCCTGGGCAATGGCGTCCAGCACCGCTTGGGCTTGGGGGTCGATGGTCATGAACTGCTCCCGGACAAGGTGGCGCCATGTTCCGGCGATGATCGCCTTGTGTCAACGGACCGCTATGGCAGCTCGCCATTCGTGCTAGCCTGAATATATTCCCAGGCAAAATTCGGGGTATTTGCATGTTGAGCCACGGCGGTATCTGGAAGGCCATCGACGCCTTGGCACGGCACAACCAGCTCTCGGCCTCGGGGCTGGCGCGCAAGGCGGGCCTCAACGCCACCACCTTCAATCCCAGCAAGCGCACCACCGGCGGCGGCCGCCCTCGCTGGCCCAGCACCGAAAGCGTGGCCAAGGTGATCGAGGTGACGGACTGGTCGCTATCCGATTTCTTCGCCTTGACCGAGGAGGACCCTGGTCTCAAGGCCCCCCGCCGGGTGCCGCTGCTGGGCCTGGCCAAGGCCGGCGACAAAGGCTATTTCGACGACGCCGGCTATCCCGCCGGCCATGGTTGGGACGAGGTCGTGGTGGCCGATATCAATGACCCCGGCGCCTACGCCCTCGAGATCAGCGGCCACAGCATGGTGCCGGTCTACCGTGACGGCGATGTCATCGTCGTCTCGCCGGCCAGCCGCATCCGGCGCGGCGACCGGGTTGTGGTGAAGACCCGAGAGGGTGAGGTCATGGCCAAGGAACTGCGGCGCAAAAGCGCCGCGCGCTTCGATCTGCATTCCCTCAACCAGCAGGCCGAGGACCGCCTGCTGCCGGTGGGCGAGGTCGATTGGATGGCTCGCATCGTCTGGGTCAGCCAGTAGGGGCATCTTTCCCGCGGCCCTGCGAGAGGTTATGCTGCGCCGTTTTGGGGCCAGTGGGCCGATTTGCAAAAAAGGGAGGGGGCCATGGAGGCGATCTATTACGAAGGTCAGTGGTACGACAAGAACCCGGCCCTGACCGGTCCCATGGACCACGCCTTCTGGATGTCATCGGTGGTCTTCGACGGCGCCCGCGCCTTCCGCGGCCTGGCCCCCGACCTCGACATGCATTGTCAGCGGCTGCTGGTCTCGGCCAACGCCCTGGGTCTGGATCCGGAGCTCGACGCCAAACAGGTGGAGGCCCTTTGCATCGAGGGCGTGCGGCGCTTTCCCAAGGAGAGCGAGCTCTACATCCGGCCCATGTTCTTCGCCACCGAGGGCTTCGTTCTGCCCGAACCCGGCAGCACCAAGTTCACCCTGGCGGTCTACGAGATGGAAATGCCGCCTTACGAGGGGCTCAAGGTCTGCCTCTCCAGCTTCCGCCGCCCCGGCCGCGACCAGGCCCCGACCGACGCCAAGGCCCCTTGCCTCTATCCCAACACCGGCCGGGCTTTGCGCGAGGCCGCGGCCAAGGGCTACGACAACGCCCTGATCCTCGATCCCAACGGCAACGTCGCCGAACTCTCTACCGCCAACATCTGGATCGCCAAGGACGGCGTGGCGTTGACGCCGATGACCACCGGCACTTTCCTCGATGGCGTCACGCGCCGGCGCATCATCCAGCTCCTGCGCCAAGACGGCACCGAGGTGGTCGAACACACCATCCGGCTGGAAGAGGTGATGGAGGCCGACGAGATCTTCACCACCGGCAACTATGCCAAGGTGCAGCCCATCATCCGCCTGGACGAGCGCGACCTGCAGCCCGGCCCCATGGCCCAGCGCGCCCGCGATCTCTATTTCGAATACGCCGAGGGCTGTAGCGTTTTCTAGGAGGCTGGTGGCGCCCGGCCACCCGCTCCCGCTTTTCGCTATCCAGCGACGGCACTTGAACTTGGTTGCCGGCGGCACCTAATAGTTTGGGGATCGCCGCGTTGGTTCAAACGCTGCACTTTGCCGCGAATGCCGCTGTCATGAGGCCGAGAATGGCGAATAGGGAAGTCATGGACGACATCGCCCCGACCGTCGCCGCGGAATCGGAGGCAGAGCAGGATTCCTCGTTGGAACTCACCGTGCCCGAGCTGAGCTTTCCCCGGGCACTGCATATCCTGCCGCTTTTCGAGCGCCCCTTCTTCCCCGGCCAGGTCATGCCCATCCTGGTCAAGGAAGACCCCTGGCGTTCCACCGTCGAACAGATCAGCCAGACCCCGGACCGCCTGGCCGGCGTGCTGCTGGTCAAAGGCGACAACGCCAGCGAGGTTCCCCGATCCGACGCCTTGTTCACCATGGGCACGATTATCCGCCTGCATGAACCCAAGAGCGCCAACGGTATGGTGCAATTCATCGCCGAAGGTTTGGCCAGATTTCGCCTCGGCGACTGGATTTCCAGGGAAATTCCCTATACCGCCCAGGTCGAATACCCCGGGCCGGGGCAAGAGGACGCCGACCAGGTCAAGGCCTACGGCCTGGCCATCATCAACACCGTGAAGGAGCTGTTGCCGCTCAACCCCCTGTACGGGGAGGAGCTCAAGATGTTCCTCCACCGCTTCGATCCCTCCGACCCCTCGCCCTTTGCCGATTTCGCCGCCGCGCTGACCTCGGCGAAAAAGGAAGAGCTGCAGGAGATCTTGGAGACGGTACCGATTCTCGAGCGCATGCAGAAGGTCCTGATCGTGCTCAAGAAGGAGCTGGAGGTGGCCAAGATTCAGGCCCAAATCCGGCGCTCCGTGGACGAGAACATCAGCGACAACCAGCGCAAGTTCTTCCTGCGCCAGCAGCTCGAGGAGATCCAGAAGGAACTGGGCATCTCCAAGGACGACAAGACGGCCGAGCTGGAACGCTTCCGCCAACGCCTCGAGGGCGCCGAGCTGGCGCCCGAGACGCAGCGCCGCATCGACGAGGAAATGGACAAGATGGCGATCCTCGAACTGGGCTCGCCCGAATACGGTGTGACGCGGAATTACCTGGATTGGGTCTCGCGCCTGCCCTGGGGCCGTTTTTCGGCCGACAAGCTGGATCTGAAAACCGCCCGGGCGGTGCTCGACCGCGACCACGAGGGCCTCGACGACGTCAAGGAGCGCATCGTCGAATTCCTCGCTGTCGGCGTCAACCGGGGCGAGATCGGCGGCTCCATCCTGCTCTTCATCGGGCCGCCGGGCGTGGGCAAGACCTCCATCGGCCGTTCCATCGCCGAGGCGCTGGGGCGCAAGTTCTTCCGCTTCAGCTTGGGCGGCATGCGCGACGAGGCCGAGATCAAGGGCCACCGCCGCACCTACATCGGGGCCATGCCGGGCAAGTTCATCCAGTCCATCAAGGAATGCGGCGTCGCCAATCCGGTGATCATGCTCGACGAGATCGACAAGGTGGGGGCGTCCTACCATGGCGACCCGGCCTCGGCCTTGCTGGAGGTTCTGGATCCGGAGCAGAACGCCGCCTTCCTGGACCACTATCTCGATCTGCCCTTCGACCTTTCCAAGGTGCTTTTCGTCTGCACCGCCAACCAACTCGATACCATTCCCGAGCCCTTGCTGGATCGCATGGAGAGCATTCGCCTCTCGGGCTATATCGCCCGCGAGAAGGTGGCCATCGCCAAGCACCACCTGTGGCGGCGCCAGCTCGAAAAAGCCGGCGCCAAGGCCAGCGAGATCAAGCTCTCGGAGGCGGCGCTGCGCCAGGTGGTGGAGGGCTATGCCCGCGAAGCCGGGGTGCGCAATCTGGAGAAACAGTTGGGCCGCATCATCCGCCAGGCCGTGGTCAAACGCCTGGGTGGGGCCAAGCCGCCGCTGCGCATCGGGGCCAACAATCTGGCCGATTATCTGGGGCCGCCGCGCTTCCGTGCGGAAAAGCCGGCCAGCGGCGTCGGCGTGGTCACGGGCCTGGCCTGGACGGCCATGGGGGGGGCCACGCTGGACGTCGAGGCGGCCAGGATCCATGGCGAAAGCCGGGGCCTGAAGCTGACCGGCCAATTGGGCGACGTGATGAAGGAATCGGCCGAGATCGCCTATTCCTTCGTGGCCTCCCATCTCGAATCACTGGGTGCCAAGGCCGGTTATTTCGACGAGATTTACCTCCATCTGCACGTCCCGGAAGGCGCCACGCCCAAGGACGGACCCAGTGCCGGCGTCACCATGGCCAGCGCGCTGCTGTCGCTGGCAAGGGGGCGCCGCCTGGCGCGCAAGGTGGCCATGACGGGCGAGCTCACCCTCACCGGCCGGGTGCTGCCGGTCGGCGGCATCCGGGAAAAGGTGATTGCGGCGCGGCGCATCGGCGTCATGGAGCTGATCCTGCCCGACGACAACCGCCATGACGTCGACGAGTTGCCGGCTTACCTCAAGGAAGGCTTGACGGTGCATTTCGCCAAATCGTATCGCGACGTGGCCGAGGTAGCGTTTACGAAAAAATAGGGCTCAGGCCCGGCGTTCGCGCGGGATGGCATAGAAGATCGTCTCCCAGCGCTCGTAGCTGTAGACCTCGAGGTGGAAGTCGTAGTCGGGGCAGAGCGCCATCAGGGCCTTTGGGATCTCCCAGAAATCGGGCACGAAGTGATAGATGCTGACGGCCAGCTGCGGCCGCAGCCGGCGGATGCTGTCGTGGGCCCCGGCCACGGCATTGGCGTCGGCGCCTTCGAGGTCGAGCTTGATCAGGTCGAGACGCTCGAGCCCCTGTTCGGCGACGAAGGCGTCGATGGTGGTGCAGGGAAAGCTCGAGGTCGGGACCTCGGGATGCATGGCCTTGATCCAGGCCGAGACCTCGCCTTCGCCGTCGAAGGGAAGCTCGAGGCTGCCGCAGTAGTTCTCGAAAGCCACGGCGTGTTCGTGGAAGTCCTGCAATCCGGCCTCCAGCCAGGGCCGTACGTAAGCGGTCAGCGGCCCATGGCCCAGCGGATCGACGTTGTGCACCTGGGCGCCTGGCGGCAGCCGGCAGGCCAGGAAGGGGATCTCGTAGCCGCCCAGCACGCCGCCGTTGATGACCACCTGGCAAGCGCCATAATCGAGGTAATCGAAATACTGGATCGAGCCGAACACCCGGCCCAGGTAATGGGCCCAGAACTGCTGCGGCTGGCCGCTGATGATCATGTCGTAGGTCCGGCGGCTACGCTCGTCCGATAGCCCCGCCGCGACCTCGGCGATGGCTTGGCGGTGGGCCGCCAGCTCGTCCTCGAGATAGGACAGGTAAGACCCCATCATCACCTGGAAATTACCGGCTTCGTCGATTTCGGCCCGCTCCTGGGCCTCGAGGTATTTCAAAAAGTCGCCGCTATCGATATGCAGGCCGCCGTCGTAGCGCACCTCGCCGGGGAAGTTCCGGGAGAACTCCCAGTAGGACCACATCTCGTCGACCGGCAGGGGAAAGACGATCAGGCGCGGCTTGTCGCGGCCTTCGCGAAACAGCGCCTGGGCGCGGGCGCTGGCCAGTTCGGCCAGCATCAGATGATGCTCGCTGGGCACTTCGTCGACGAAACCGGCGAAGCGGGCGGTCGGGCGCAGCAGCGCCAGCAGATCGCGCAAATGCCGCGTCAGGTCATTTTCGCCGAGCAGGCAATAGCTGATGTCCTCGGGAAACTTGAGCGGCGCGTCGACGATCACGAGGCGGCGCTATCGGTGCCGCCGGCCAGTTCGCCGGCCAGCGCCCGCCCGATCAGATCGACGGTCTCATTGAGGCCGTAGAGCGCCACGAACGAGCCCATGCGCGGACCCTGGGACTGGCCGAAGAGGGTCTCGTAGAGCGCCCGGAACCAGTCGCGTAGGTTCTCGTAGCCGTGTCGCTTGCCGGCCTCGTAGAGCTCGTACTGGATGGCCTCGGCGTCGCTCTCGGGCGCCAGTGCGGCCAGCGTCGCCGCCAGGTCTTCCAGCGCCTGGCGCTCGGCCTGGCTGGGCGCCCGGTACTGCTTGGCCGGCTTGACGATGCCCTCGTAGTAGGCGATGGCGTAGCCCGCCAGGCGGTCGAGTATGGCGTGGCTTTGCGGCCTCGCCTCGGGCACGTAGCGGCTGATGAAGCCCCACAGCACCGACTTGTCCTCGGCGTTGCAGGCACTGGCCAGGTTGAGCAGCATGGCGAAGGTGACGGGCACCGCCTCGGCCGGCGGCTGGCCGCCGTGCAGGTGCCAGACCGGATTGGCGAGGCGCTTCTCAGTGTCCTGGTCGGGGTACTTGGCGAGGTGCGCGAGATAGTCGTCGACGGCCCGGGGGATGACGTCGAAAAACAGCCGCTTGGCCCGGCGCGGAGACTGAAACATGTATAGCGCCAGGCTTTCGGGGGCGGCGTATTGCAGCCATTCCTCGAGCGCCAGGCCGTTGCCGCGGGATTTGGAGATCTTTTCGCCGTTCTCGTCCAAAAACAGCTCATAAGTAAAGCCTTCGGGCGGCGTGCCGCCGAGGACGCGGCAGATCTGGCTCGAATGCTTGACCGAATCCATCAGGTCCTTGCCCGACATTTCGTAATCGACGCCCAGCGCCACCCAGCGCATGGCCCAGTCTGGCTTCCATTGCAGCTTGCAGTGGCCGCCGGTCACCGGCACCTCGACCTTGGCGCCGTTTTCGTCCTGGTAGACCACGGTGCCGGCATCCACGTCGCGCTCCACGATGGGCACCTGCAGCACCCGGCCGGTGCTCGGGCAGACGGGCAGGAAGGGGCTGTAGGTGGCGCGGCGTTCGTCCCTGAGCGTCGGCAGAATGACGCCCGCCACGGCCTGGTAATTCTCCAGCACACCCAGCAACGCCTTGTCGAAGCGGCCCGAGCGATAACATTCCGTGGCCGAGACGAACTCGTAGTCGAAACCGAACTGGTCGAGAAACTCCCGCAGCCGGGCATTGTTGTGGTGGCCGAAGCTTTGGTGCGTGCCGAAGGGGTCGGGAACCTCGGTCAGGGGCTTGCCCAGGTGCTGGGCCAACATCTCCTTTTGCGGCACGTTGTCGGGCACGCCGCGCAGGCCGTCCATGTCGTCGGAAAAGGCATACAGCAGGCTGGGCCGGTCGCTGAGCTCGGCAAAGGCGCGGCGCACCATGGAGGTGCGGGCGACCTCGCCGAAGGTGCCGATGTGGGGTAGACCCGAAGGGCCGTAGCCGGTCTCGAACAGCACCGGCCCGCCATTCGCCCCGCCGTTCGGCCGCCGGGCCAGGCGGTCGACGATCTTCTGCGCTTCGAGAAAGGGCCAGGCCTTGCTGGCCAGGGCGGCGTCGGCGTTGGATGTCATTGCCTGATATAGGCTTTGCCATGGCGGGGCGTCAACGCAACGCTTGCTATACTGGCGCCATGACTGCCGGCCACCAAGTCGCCGTTCCCCAGGTGCCGACCCTGAGCGTCGCCGGCCGGGCCGCCGCCTGGCTCTCGCCGGATGGCGAAATCGCGCTCACCGACCTGGCCGAAGCCCAGCGCCGGGGGGACCAGCCGGTGATGGTCTGCCACGCCAGGAACACGGCCCGGCGGCTGGGCCGCAAGGCCTTGCGGGCGGCCGACGTGCTGGAGCTTTACGCCTTCGTGCGGCCGGCGCGGTTCCTCTTGCCGACGGCCGGCGGATTGGCCGAGGCGCTTGACCTGAGCGCGCCCGAAAGCCTCGAGGACGAGCCCCTGGTGGTGCACCAGGCCGTGGTTCTGTTGCTCGAGGAAATGACCCGAGAGAGCGGCAACGAACACCTACTGGCGCTGGCGGCCACGCTGTCGACGGCCGGCTGGGCCTGGTCGCGAACGGTGCTGCAAGCATTGGGTGGAGATAACGAAACGACGGGCCGAGCCCGCCGCGGCAGCGGCCTCGAGGCCTGGGCGCGGTTACCCGAGTGGCAGGAACAGGCGCCGCTGCCGGCGCCCGGCAACCACCCGGTGGCGCCCCAGGCGGCGCGCCGCCAGCTCGCCGCGCTGCTCGGCCAGGGCGCCGAGGAGCGGCCCCAGCAGCGCGACTACTGCGCCGCCGCCGCCGCCGCCTTCGCCCCGCGCCAGGAGATCGACGCCCCCCACGTGGTGCTGGCCGAGGCCGGCACCGGGGTGGGCAAGACGCTGGGCTACATTGCACCCGCCAGCCTCTGGGCGCGTAAGAACGGCGCCGCCGTCTGGCTCTCGACCTTTACCAAGAACCTGCAGCGCCAGATCGACCAGGAACTCGACCGCCTCTACCCCGATCCCAAGGACAAGGCCCAGCGCGTTGTGGTGCGCAAGGGCCGCGAGAACTATCTTTGCCTGCTCAATCTCGAGGAAGAAGCCGGCCGGGCCACGCTGGGCGGCGGCGCCGTGGCGCTCGGCCTGATGGCGCGCTGGGCCGAACAGAGCCGCGACGGCGACATGGTGGGCGGCGATTTCCCCTCCTGGCTGAGCCACCTGTTAGGGCCCGAACATACGCTGGGGCTGACCGACCGGCGCGGCGAGTGCCTCTATTCGGCCTGTGCGCACTATCGCAAGTGCTTCATCGAGCGGGCCCAGCGCAAGGCCCGGCGGGCCGAGCTGGTGATCGCCAACCATGCCCTTTCCATGATCCAGGCGGTGCAAGCCGGAGATACGCGCGAGTTGCCGACGCGCTACGTCTTCGACGAGGGCCACCACGTCTTCGACGCCGCCGACAGCGCCTTTTCGGCCCACCTTTCAGGCCACGAGGCAGCCGAACTGAGGCGCTGGATCCGCGGCAGCGAAGCCGGCCGGCGGCGCCGTGCCCGCGGCTTCGAGCGCCGCCTTGGCGATCTCGTGGCCGGCGAAGCGGCGGCCGAGACGGCCATGAGCGGCGCCATCCGTGCCGCCGCCGCATTGCCCGGCGAGGGCTGGCTGGGACGGCTCGGCGGCGCCGCGGCCCAGGGTCCGGCCGAGACCTTCCTGGCCCGCGTGCGCGATCAGGTCGAGGCCCGCCAGCCCGGCCGTGACAACGGCTATAGCCTCGAGGCCGGCACCGAGGCGCCGCTCGACGGCCTGCCCCAGGCGGCACGACAACTCGAGCGCGCGCTGCACGGCCTGGCCGGCCCGCTCGGCACCCTCAAGCGCCTGCTGGCGGCGCAGCTCGACAACCAGGCCGATGAGCTCGACAGCGCTCTCAGGGGCCGCATCGAGGCCGCCTGTCGCGGCCTCCAGCACCGCCTCGACACCGTCGCCGCCTGGCGCGCCATGCTGCAGGACATCGGGGGCGCCCCGCCCGAGGACTTCGTCGACTGGTACCAGATCGAGCGCAGCCAGGGCCGCGTCGTCGACATCGGCCTGAGGCGCCACTGGATCGATCCCACACAACCCTTCGCCGAGGTCGTGCTGGAACGCTGCCACGGTGCGCTGGTGACCTCGGCCAGCCTGCGCGACGAGGCCGGCGACAGCGAGGACTGGGCCAGCGCAGAGATACGCACCGGCGCTCTCCATCTAGCGCTGCCGGCCAGCCGGGTCAGCCTGCCCTCGCCTTTCGATTACGCCACCCAGACCCGCATTTTCGTGGTCAACGACGTGCGCCGCGACAGCCCCGACCAGATCGGCGCCGCTTACCGCGAGCTTTTCCTGGCCGCCGGCGGCGGCGCGCTGGGCCTCTTTACCGCCATCTCGCGGCTGCGCCAGGTGCACCAGCGCCTGGCCGAGCCCCTCGACCGGGCCGGCCTGGCGCTCTATGCCCAGCACGTCGACGAGATCGATACCTCGACGCTGGTCGACATCTTCCGGGCCGAGACCGATTCCTGCCTGCTGGGCACCGACGCCGTGCGCGACGGCGTCGACGTACCGGGCCGCAGCCTGAGAATGATCGTTTTCGACCGCGTGCCCTGGCCCCGGCCCGACATCCTGCACAAGGCGCGGCGAACCGCCTTCGGCGGCAACCGCTACGACGACATGCTGACGCGGCTGAGGCTGAAGCAGGCCTTCGGCCGGCTGTTGCGCCGGGCCGGCGACCGCGGCGTCTTCGTCATGCTGGATAGCCGGCTGCCGACGCGCCTGACCAGCGCTTTCCCCGAAAGCGTCACCGTGGAACGCCTGGGGCTGGCGGAAGTGGTGGCGCGGTGTGGCGAATTTCTGGCCGAGAAGGACGGCGGCTGAGCCGCATTTCTCACCGGGTCAGCGAACTAAACCGTACCAAGCAAGATTGCTCGACGATCAAGGCTCTCCTTGGGCCACGTCGTCTCGGCGTCGTAGAAATACTCGACGGCCAAGGCTTCCTGCGGCAGGACGACCCAGTTGGCCTGCCCCCCGAAAACTGGTCCAGCCCGGATGTTAGGATTGGGTTGGCTTGAAGGAGGGCAAAATGGCGAAGAAGAATCACACGGTTGAGCAGATTATCGGCAAGCTCCGCGAGGCGGAGGTCCGGCTAAGCC
>JASLXG010000132.1 GCA_030740435.1 Alphaproteobacteria bacterium
ACGAAACGTCCAATCCGGCATAGTACTTCATGGCTGCTCTCCTTAACGCTTCTTGTGGCTGGAACATCCAGACCACGTTCCAAAAGCTCGGAGAGTAGCCACCCTCAGCGCCGATTACCCCATCTCTGTGGTCAATTCTCCGTGCTTCAAGTGGCCTGTACTCGAGGATGTGGGCATGTCTCAACCCGCCTGCGTGGAGGGTGGGGGGCGGTTCGCCCTATTCCGCGGGCAGAGGAAACTCGTCCAGATACTTGAGATACCCCTCCTCGACGTCGATCTCGAGGCTGGCCAAAATACGTACGACGCCGTTGTAGAAGCCGATGGTCAGCACCAGGTCGGTGAGGCATTCGCTGTCGAGGTCCTGCGCCAGCGCGGCATAGGTCTCTTCCGAGATGGCCAAGTCCGTGGTCATCTCGCGGGCCGCCTTCAGCACCCAGCGCGCCAGCGGCTCGAGCTCGCTCTCGCGGCCGGCGCTTTCCTCGGCCAGGGCGGCCAAGTCGTCGTCCGTGACGCCGAAGTCGCGGCCGATCTCGATGTGGTGGCTGTATTCGTAGAGCGAGCGCGTGAGGTAGCCGACTTGCAGGATGGCGAGCTCGCGCAACCGGGTATCGAGCGGGCTTTCATAGCGGATGTAGCGGCCCATGCGGCCGAAGTTGCGGGCCCCGCCGGGGCTGTTGGCGATCGCCTTGTAGATGTTGAGGTCGCGCGCCAGCAGGTCCTGGTCGTCGGCCGAGAGATCGGCTTTCGTGATGTAGGGGATTCTCGCCATGGCTTCGGTTCCTAACCTTCGGCGTCGCGTTCGGGCGCCAGCAGAGTCACGCCGCCGTCGACCACGAGGGTCTGGCCGGTGATGTAGCGGGCCTGGTCCGAGAGCAGGAACCTGACCGCCTGGCCCACGTCCCAACCCGTGCCCTCGATCTTCAGGACGGAAGCCAGGCGGCGCGCCTCACGGGCCTTCTGGCTCATGCCGCCGGTGTAGACCATGGGCGTGTAAACCGGTCCGGGCGCCACGCAATTGACGCGGATGCCTTGGCCACCGTGATCGACGGCCATGGCTTTGGTGAGCGCGATGACGGCGCCCTTGGAAACGCTATAGGCGGTCAGGCCGCGAGGCCTCAGCGCCGAGATCGAGGAGACGTTGACGACGGCGCCGCCACCGCTCTCGACCATCGCCGGGATGGCGTGCTTGGCCGCCAGGAACATGGTCTCGACGTTCAATTGCATGACCTGGCGCCAGGTCTCGGGGTCTTCCTCGACGACGCTGCCGCGGCTGGCGATGCCGATGTTGTTGTCGAGAAAATCGAGCCGGCCGAAGCGTTCAAGCGTCGCCGTCACCATGTCGCGGCAGTCGTCCTCGTCGCTCACGTCGGCGGCGAAGGCGATGGCCTCGCCGCCCTGCTCGGCGATCATCTCGACGGTGCGCTCGGCCGCCTCGGCCAAGCGGTCGACCACGCAGACCTGGCAGCCGGCCCGGGCCAGCAGTATGGCCGCGGCGCGGCCGTTGCCGATATCGTCGCCGGCGGCGCCGCCGCCGGAAACGATGGCGACGCGGCCTTTGAGGCCGTCTCCATCTGGAACTTGCATGTCGCTCATGACGTCTCCTTACGGTAATCCGGCGCCGGGGACGGTGACGCGGACGGCGTCGATCTGCCCGTACTGGGTGGCGGCCGCGGCAGGGCCCGAATCGACGTTGGTGCAGACATAAAGCGTCCGGCGGTCGTCGCCGCCCAGCATGCAGGCATAGGAGCCGCGCTCGCCGGTCGAGATGGTCCGGGCTATGCGGCCGCCGTCGAAAACCCTGACCAGGCGCTTGCCGCGGGGGTCGGCGATCCACACCGCACCTTCGGCATCGAGGCAGATGCCGTCGGGAAAGACGTCGTCGAACTGGGCGAAGGTGCGGCGCCCGGTTAGGCCCCCGTCGGCCTCGATATGGAAGGCGGTGAGCCGGTTGGCGAAGGTCTCGGCGACGATCAGCGTGGTGCCGTCGGGGGTGATCGCCGTGCCGTTGGGAAACAAAAGCCCGTCGGCCACGGCGCGGCTGGAGCCGTCGGGGTCGACCCGGACCAGGCAAGTGGTGCGTTCGGCCTCGCCCTGGTGGCGGTCGAAGCCGAAGTTTCCGACATAGGCGCGGCCGGCCCCATCCACCACCATGTCGTTGCAGGGACCGCTGGCCAGATGGCCGAGATCGGCCACCGTCTCGAGGCCGCCGGTGTCCAGGCGCAACAGCCGGCGATCGAGCATCGAGACCACCAGCAGTTTGCCCTCGGGCGTCCAGCCCAGGCCCGAGGGCCGGCCCGGCACTTCCACGATGGTCTCGATCCGGCCCTCGCCATCCAGGGTCAACACCCGGTGGGAGTAGAAGTCGGAAAACCAGAGTTTTCCCTCGTGCCAGCGTGGTCCCTCGGCGAAAGTCAGGCCATCGACCAGGGTTTGAATGCCGTCATCGCTCATGCCGCCCTCCGCACGCCTGCGCTACGCCCGAGTATCCCCTTGGGCCAAAGGATGATAGGTAAGACGGCCCCCAACAACCAGCCCGACGGACTATGACCGAAGAACAGTACCTCGCAGCCACCTATTTCCTCGATTGGGACAACCCGGCGATTCAGGACTTTGCCAACCAGGCCACGAACGGTGCCGCAAAAGGCCCAAACCACGACATCGACCGTGCCTGCCGGCTCTTTTACGCCGTGCGCGACGGCATCCGCTACGACCCCTACAACGTCGAGATCTCGCGCCAAGGGCTGCGGGCCAGCTATTGCCTGCAGAACGGCTACGGCTTTTGCATCACCAAGGCGGCGGTGCTGGTGGCTTCGGCCCGATCACTGGGCATCCCCGCCCGTCCCGGTTACGCCGACGTGCGCAACCACCTGACCAGTCCGCGGCTGAAGAAGCTGATGAACGGCTCCGACGTTTTCGTCCACCACGGTTACGCCGAATTGAAACTGGAAGGACGCTGGATCAAGACCACGCCGACCTTCGACAAGCGGCTTTGCGACAAGGTGGGCATCGGCGTACTGGACTGGGACGGCCGCCAGGACGCCATGTTCCATCCCTTCGATCTCTCGGGCCAGCGCCACATGGAATACATCCGCGACCACGGCCCCCGCCCCGACCTGCCCTTCGAGGAGGTCATGAATTCCTGGATGGCCGAGTACGGCCACGTCTTCGAGCCCGAACGCATGCAGGGCAAGGGCGACTTCGCCGAGGAAGCCGAGGCCGTGACCCGGTGAGAAAACCGGGCTAATCCTTCAGCGCGGCGGCGACGGTTTGCCACAAAAGGTCGCGACGGAGCGGCGTCGTCAGGCTGGCGAAGAAGCCCGTTTCCTCGGCCGCGGCTCGGAGCGCTGGTTGCTCGTGGGGCGCCATGAAGATGGTCTTGCAGCCCTCGAGGCGGGTATCGGCAAGCAGCTTGCGACCCAGCGCCAGGCCATCCATATCCGGCAGTTGGTGATCGATCAGGGCGGCCGCGAAGTGCCCCTCGGCGGCACCTTGCAGCAGCGCCAGGGCCTGGCTGCCGCTAGCCGCCGTGGTTACCCGGACACCGGCGTGGGCCAGATAGAGCGCCGCGCCCTCACTGGTCGGCGTGGCCCGGGCCGCGAGAAGGACGCAGGCCGGGGCCAGGTCCGGTGCCGCCCGCCGCTGTTGGGCGGCGGTTTCCAGCACCAGGCCGAAGAAGAAGGTTGCACCCTGGCCGGAGCGGCTTTCGACGTCGATGCGGCCGCCCATCATTTCGACCAGGTGGCGACAGATGCCGAACCTCAGGCCGCTGCCGCCATAGCGCCGCGCCGGCCCGCCGTCGGCCCGCCGCAAGGGCTGAAAAAGCCTCTCCCGCTCAGCCGCCGTCAAGCCGATGCCGGTGTCGGCGACGCGGAACTCGAAGCGCGCTTCGGCCTCCGTGAACCGTCCCGATACGCCGATTCCGACGGCGCCGTGATCGGTGAACTTGATGGCGTTGCCGGTCAGGTTGAGCACAATCCGGTGCAGCCGCGCGGCATCGCCGAGTACCCGGTCGGGTAACGCCGGATCGATGAAGGTGGTCAGCTCGAGCCCCTTTTCGGCGGCCTGGGGGGCCAGCAACCCGGCCACCTCCTCGACCAGCTCGGGCAACGAGAACTCCAGCCGTTCGAGTTCCATGCGGCCGGCCTCGATCTTCGAGAAATCGAGGATGTCGTCGATTATGCCGAGCACTGCCGAGGCGTTCTGGCGCACGATCCTGGTCAGGCTGCGCTGCTCATTGTCGAGCCTGGTCTGGTCCAGGAGCTCGGTCGTCGATATGACGCCGTTCATGGGCCTACGCATCTCGTCGCTCATGGCGGCCAGCAACGACGACTTGGCCCGTTTGGCCGCCGCCACCACCTGGCGCGCGTCGGCCAGCTCGGCCGCCAGCGCGAAGTTTTGCCGGCGGCCGCGTTCGCGCCGCCAACGCATCGCCATGCCGGCGAAGCTTACGGCGATGAACATGGCGGCAAGGGCGACGCGTTCGTCGGGATCCAGGTTGAAAAAACCAAGGACCCGGATCAGCGCCACGATCATCAAGGTGTTCATCACCAGCATCGCATTGACGAAGCGGGTGGGCAGCAGGATGTGGCCCAGCGCGATAACGCCAAGGTCGCGCGCCAACGGTGCCAGTTTGTCGGGATCGGCCATGGCCTGGAAGAACAGGGTTTGGATGACGATGAGAAGGCCCAGCAGCAACATGCCGTGGTCCATCGCGCGATAGCCGGCCCGGCGCCAGACGGCAATCAACATGAAGGCGGCAAGCGCGATGTTTGCCATTCGCGAGGCCGTCACCCAGGGCGTCACCGTCGTGTTCTGGAAGGAAAGGTCCAGATCGGCGAGCGCCGCGAGAGCCAATGCGATCAGGCACATGATGACCACCAGGTGGCGCTGGTGGGGTTCGTCGGCGACGCGATATTGCTGCTCGACGCCGCCATCGCGAAACTCCGCCGCCAGGCTTTGCAGGCGCCAGGAGCCGGCATGGGGCGCGGCTTCGGCGCTCAGTCGTAGGCTTTGATGATCCACGGATACTCGACGCCGCTGATCTTGCCGACGCCCTGGCGCATGGTCTCATACCGCCCCTCAGACATCGCTTTCGATGCCGCCCTTGACGAGGCCGTCGACGATGCGGGCCGGCAGTGTGGGATCGGTGTAGGGCCAGATCTTCATGCGCTGGGCCAGCGAATAGTCGGGATTGAACTTTAATAGCTCGGCCCATTCCGCCTGGGCTTCATCTGGCCGTCCCTGGTGGCCGTGGATGGCGGCCAGGAAGAGATGCGCCGTGTCGGTGTTGGGGTTGCGCATGATGCGGCGGCGGAAGACGTCGGCGGCGCGCTCGAGATCGCCGGCCATGAAGCAGGCCTGGCCCAGGAACTGCAGCACCAGGTCGGGGTAAAAGGGATCGAGCAGCATGGATTTCTCCGCCGCCTCGATGGCGCGCTGGGAATTGCCGGCATAGTGCTCGGAATTGGCCAGCAGCTTGTAGCCGTCCGAGTTGTTGGGATCGAGCTCCAGCATGCTGTGGGCCGCCGCAGCCGTCTCCTCGGGCCGGCGTTGCCACATGCGCACCACGCCCAGCGCCAGATGCGAGAGAGGTTCCTCGGCATCCGCAGCCAGGGCGCGGGCCGCTGAGGCGTCGGCCTGGGCCAGCGTGGCCACGGGATCGGAGGTCCACTGGTTGGTGAATTGGGCGACGCCGATGATGGCCTTTGCGGCCAGCGCCTTGGCGTAGTCGGGATCGATGGTCAGGGCCTGGTCGATGTAGCCCAGCGCGTCACGGTTGGCTTCCTTGGTGCCCTGGTACATCAGCTCGCGGCAACGCAACAGGAAGTCGTAGGCCTCGGGATCGTCGGTGCCGCGCTTCAGGACGCGGCTTTCTTCCTGGGGCGAGAGCTCGATCTTGAGGGCGCCGACGATCTCGGCCGTGACCTCGTCCTGGACGGCAAAGATGTCGTCGAGCTGGCGGTCGTAGCGCTCGGCCCAGAGGTGGCCGCCGGTGCCGCCATCGATGAGCTGGGCGTTGATGCGCACGCGGTTGCCGGCCTTGCGTACGCTGCCCTCGAGGGCATGGCTGACGCCGAGCTCGGCGCACACCTCGGGGACGTTGACGGTGCGGCCCTTGTAGGTGAAGACCGAGTTGCGGGCGATCACGAAAAGTCCCGAAACCTTCGAGAGATCGGTGATGATGTCTTCGGTGATGCCGTCGGAGAAATATTCCTGCTCGGGGTCGTTCGACATGTTGTCGAAGGGCAGCACGGCGATCGAGGTGCGATCGGTGGCCGCCGGCGACGGCGCTACAGGCGGGGCGGTAGCGGCGGGCGGAGCCGCCTGTGCCGCAGCCGTTTCGCCCTCGGCTTCGATATCGAGTAGCAGCCGGTAGGTGCGCACCGGCTCGGCGATGTTCTTGACCTGCTGTTCGCCCATGGACTGGCAGTTGAAATCGGGCTTGGAGCGGATCTGCTCGTAGACGCTGCCCGAGATGCAGATACCGCCGGGCTCGGCCAGGGCTTCGAGCCGGGCCGCGATGTTGACGCCGTCGCCGTAGATGTCCTCGTCGTCGGCCATGATGTCGCCGAGGTTGATGCCGATGCGGAAATCCATGCGCCGCTCGGCCGCCACGCCCTGGTTGCGCACCGCCATATCGCTCTGCATCGAGACGGCGCAACTGGCGGCCTCGAGGACGGAGGAGAACTCGGCCAGGAAGCCGTCGCCGGTGTGCTTGACGATGGTGCCGCCGTGGCCCGCCACCAGGGGATCGATGACCTCGCGGCGGTGCGACCACCAGGCCTCCATGGTGGCGTCCTCGTCGCTGCTCATGAGGCGCGTATAGCCGGCCACGTCGGCCATCATCAGGGCCGCCAGCCGCCGCGCGATGGGTTTCTTGTCGCTCATGCCCCGGGTTTCCTTGCCGCTCGACAGACTAGCCCCCCGGCGCCCCAGGGTGAAGCGGCTTCAAACGCGGATCTGCGACCAGGCGCCGCGCCGCCACAAGAGCGCGAAGACCACGGTCTGCAAGATACGGTAGCCGGCCAGCGAGAGCCAGGTAGCGGTCAGGCCAAGCCCCATTACCGGTCCCACCAGCCAGGCCAGCGGCAGGCCGATGGCCCACTGGCTGACCACCGCGACGACCATCACCTGACGCGCCGCCCCGGCGCCCAACAGCGCGTGCATGAGCACCAGGCCGACGCCGTCGATGGCGATCAGCAGGCCGACCAGGCGCAACGAGGTCTCGCCCAGCGCAATCACCGCCGCCTCGTGGGCGAAGCCCGAGAGCAAAACCCCCGGTGCCAGTATTGCCGGCAGGCCCAAAAGCGCCATCAGAAAGCAGGCCAGGCCGGCCACCTGCCAGCCCCAGCGCGCGGCGTCGGCAACCTGCTTGCGGCCGAGCGCCTCGCCGACCAGCGTCAGCGCCGCGATGCCCAGTGCCATGCCGGGCAGGATGGCCACCAGCATGAGATTGAGAATGACGTTGGAAATCGCCAACTCATCGGTACCGATGTGGCCGACGATGACGAAGAAGGCGGTCAGGCCGGCGGCAAAGAGGAATTGCTGCAACGCCGACGGCACCGCCAGGCGCAGCATGGTCAGCATGGTCTGGCGCCCTGGCAGCCGGCTGAGGAAGCCCTGCCCCCGGGCCAGCCTGAGCGCCAGCACGAAATGCATGGCGCTGCCCAGCCCGAGCGCCAGCGTCGTGCCCATGCCGGCCCCGGCGGTGCCCAGCGCCGGCAGTCCCAGCTTGCCGAAGATCAGCACGTAGCTGATGGCCACGTTGGCGATCTGGATGGTGAGCAGGGTGTAGAGGTAGATGCGGGTGCGGCTCACCCCGGCCCAGTAGCCCCGGAAACAGAAATTGAAACCCACCGCGACCAGGCCGATGAGGCGCCATTCGAAATAGGGCAGGCCCTCGCGGATCACCGCCGGGTCGCTGTTGACCAGCGGCAGCAGCAGCGGCGCCAGCGCCACCAGGACCAGGCTCAGGGGCAACCCGACGACCAGCGCCAGGGCCAGGCCGCCGGTCAGCGGCACCGCCGTTTCCTCCGCGCGCCCCTCGCCCACGCGCCGCGCTGCCATGGCCTGGACGCCGGTGGAAAACCCCATCACCACGGCGGTGGCCATGAAGGTGGTGAAGCTGGCGATGCCGACGGCCGCCAACTGCGCCGTTCCCAGCACCCCGACCATGGCCGTGTCGACCAGGTTGAGGACGTTCTGCGACACCATGCCGCCGATGATGGGCAGCGCCAGGTCGCTGATCCTGCGCAGACGGTGTCGGCTCATGGCGGGGTCGCCGGCTGGGTTAGCGGAACATCAGTGAGGGCAGGTACGTCGAGAGCCAGGGTATGTGAACCAGGATGGCCAGGCGCACCACGTCGGCCAGACAAAAGGGCAGCACGCCGCGGATCAGCGTCGCCGTCGAAACATCCGGCAGCACGGCGCGCAAGACGAAGATGTTGATGCCCACCGGCGGCGTGATCAGGCTCAGTTCGGTGACGCAGACGACGATGATGCCGAACCAGATCATGTCGAAACCCAGGTCGGCCACCAGGGGGAAGAAAATGGGCACCGTCAGCAGCACCATGGAGATGCTCTCGAAGACGCAACCGAGCACGATGTAGATCACCAGAATGGTCCAGATCACCACCCAGGGCGACAGCGAAAAGCCGGTGACCAGGTCCTTGAGGGCCGCCGGCAGGCCGGCCGCGTTGACGAAGTTGGCGAACACCAGGGCGCCGATCAGCACCATGAACAGCATGGCCGTGGTGTAGGCGCTGTCGGCCAAGACCTCGAAGAACGAGCGCCAATCCAGGGTGCGGCGCAAAAGTGCCAGGGCCAGCGCCCCGACGGCGCCGATGCCGGCCGCCTCGGTGGGGGTGAAGATGCCGCCGTAGATGCCGCCCATGACCAGGGCAAACAGCACCAGCACGCCCCAGACGTCGCGCAGCGCCCGCAACCGTTCCGGCCAAGCGGTGCGTTCCGCCGCCGGACCGGCCTCGGGGCGAAAGCGGGTCACGGCGCGCACCGCCAGGGCGTAGCAGGCGATGGCCACCAGGCCCGGCAGAATGCCGGCGGCGAACAAGCGTCCGATGCTCTCCTCGGTGAGCAGGCCGTAGATCACCAGCAGGATGCTGGGCGGAATCAGGATGCCCAGCGTGCCGCCGGCGGCGATCGAGCCGGCGGCCAGCGAATCGGCGTAGCCGTAACGCCGCATCGAGGGCATGGCGACCTTGGCCATGGTTGCCGCCGTCGCCACTGATGATCCGCAGATGGCCCCGAAACCGGCGCAGGCCACCACGGTGGCCATGGCAAGGCCGCCGCGGTAGTGACCGAGGAAGGCGTTGGAGGCAGCGAAGAGGTCGTCGGAGAGGCGCGCCCGGGCCACCAGGCCGCCCATCAGGATAAACAGCGGCACCACCGAAAGGCCGTAGTCCAGCGCGGCGTCGCTGGCGATGTAGGCGACCTGGGCCAGCGAGGCCGACCAAGTCACCATCAGGCCAAAGCCGGCGAAGCCCACCAGCCCCATGGCGAAGGCGATGGGCACCCTGAGCAGCGCCAGCCCGAGCACCGCGGCGAGGCCGATAAGCGAGGCCGTCATGGCGTCCCTAGGAAGACCGCCGCAGGGCGCCGGCCAGCGTCAGCGCCAGCGCCGCCAGCGAGAGCGCGCAGGTGAACCAGGCCAACAGGCTCATCAGTTGAACCACGGGATGGATGGGGATACGCAGGTATTCGGTGACGTCGCCGTAACCCTTCATCGTCATCGCCAAGCTCCATAGCTCGGCCGCCAGGCCGGCCAGCACGAGCGCCGAGAGAGCCTGGACCAGGGCCCCGCCCCAGAGCGCCAGCCAGGCCGGCGTGACGTGGTCCAAGAGATCGATGGTGATGTGCGAGCCCCGCCAGGTGATGACCGGGAGGGCAGCGAATATCATCACCCCCATGGTCAGTTCGGTCAGCTCGTAGGCGCCCGGGATGGGCGCATTGAAGGCATAACGCGCCCAGACGTCGATAAAGGTGATCAGCGCCAGCGCCAGCATGGCCAGCGCCGCCAGGCCGCCCAGCGTGTGGTGCAGCCGGCGCTGAACGGTTTCGCCGGGGCCCTCGGCGCCGAGCGTCCCGGGGCCAGGGGCCCCGGGACGATCCTGCTGCAGGCTTTCGCTCACTCGCTTTTGAGGGCCTTGAGCTGGGCCGCGAAGTAGGCCAGCGCGGCCTGGCCGTCGACGCCCTTCTTGTTGGCCGCCGCTACCCAGGCTTCGTTGAAGCCGCCGAGCTTGCTCTTGAGCGCCGCCCGCATCTCGGCGCTGGCGGTCTGCACCTTGACGCCGTTCTGCTTGGCCAATTCGATGACCGGCGGATCGGCCTCGTCCCAGACCTTGCCGGACATGCGCACGAAGGCCTCGCCCGAGGCCCGCATGACCGCGTCCCGATCCTGCTTGGCCAGCTTGTCGAAAGCGCCCTGGTTCATGATCAGGTAGAAGCCCGAGTAATAAAGCCCCTCGGGCACCAGCGTCATGTGCTTGGTCACTTCCATCAGGCGGAAGGTCTTGGCGGTCTCGGGCGGCATCAGCACGCCGTCGACCACGCCCTGTTGCAGCATGGTGTAGACCTTGGGTGCCGGGGCGCCCACGGGCACGATGCCGAGGCGCTGGGCCACTACCTTGGCGACGCCACCGGGCACCCGGAACTTGCGGCCTTGGAGGTCGGCAAGCGTTTGTAGCGGGAACTTGGTCTGAAAGACGCCGCCCGTGGTGACCATGAAGCCCAGCAGCTTGACGCCGCGGTGCTCGCCGGCTTTGACGAAATACTTCTGGTGGGTGCGCCAGTGCGCCATGGCGATGTGGGTGGCGCTGGCGCCCCAGAACGGCAGCTCAGGTAGCTCGGCCAGCTTGAAACGCCCGGGCGTGTAGTCGTGCAGGCTCCAGCCGGCGTCGGCAACGCCGCTGGCGACGCGGTCGAAGACCCGGGGCGGCGGCATCTTCGGTGGGTGGCTGATCTCGACCTCGATCCGCCCCTGGCTGGCTTCTTCCACCATCTTCTTCCAGCCCGGCATGATCATCGAGTTGATGTGGTGCTTGGGCGAGGCCCAGGTATGCAAGCGGATCTTCGATTTGGCCGCGGCCGGCAGGGCCCCGCCGACGGCCAGGGCCAGCGCCGCAGTGGCCAAAATGACGGTTCTATGCTTCATGATTGCCTCCCCTTTAGGATCTTTTTGTTCGTCCGGGCCCGATGCTACCCGATTTGGCGCTCGCGATCGCGCCCCTCCGGCAGCGCCAATGAGGGCTGTATGATGCTGCCATGTTGCGTCTCGCGGTCTGCCTGTTGTTGGCGCTCGGCGCCGCCTGTGCCGCGCCGCCGCCGCCCGGCGAGCTCTCGGCCCTGCTGCGGCCCCACGACGTAGTCCACCGGCCGGCCGGCGAGGGCCCCTTTCCCGCCGTCGTCGTGCTGCATGGCTGCGGCGGGCGCAAGGATTGGCACGGCGGCCGTTGGGGACGCTGGCTGGCGGCCCGGGGCTATCTGGCGCTGGAGGTCGACAGCCTGACGCCGCGCGGGCTCGAATCCCGGACTGTCTGCCAGGGCCTTGCGCTGTGGGGCTCGAGCCGCGCCGCCGACGTTTGGGTCAGCCTGGCCGATTTGCGTCGTCATCCCGACGTCGATCCCCAGCGCCTGGCGCTGCTCGGCTTCTCGCACGGCGGCTGGGCCGCGCTCGACAGCTTGACGCTGGCCCAGCCCGGCCAATTGGACGGCCTCGGCGCCGTCGCGGTGCTCTATCCCTACTGCGGCGCCGCGGCCAGCCACCGTGCCGGCTGGTCGGTGCCGCTGCCGGTTCTGATGCTGCTGGCCGGCGCCGACCGCGAGGTCTCGAGGCCGGCCTGCGAGGAGGTGGCCCGGAGCCAGATCAAGCGCGGCCAACCGCTCGAGCTCCACGTCTATGCCGGTGCCGGCCATGCCTTCGACGCCGAGGCCGAGGCCCGGCTCACCGAAGATGCGCAAAATCGCGTGCAGCGCTTCCTCAGCCGCACTATTAAGGGTCGGCAACAGAACGAAAAGCGAGGCAGGCGATGAAAGCAGTGCTGTGCGAAGGCTTCACGGGGCCCGGCGGTTTGGCGATCCGCGACATCGACGAGCCCGAACCAGCCCCCGATCAGGTGCTGGTCGAGGTCCACGCGGCAACCGTCAATTTCATGGACCACCTGATCGTCAGCGGCCTCTACCAGATGAAGCCCGAGCTGCCCTTCGTCGCCGGCACCGATGCCGCCGGCGTGGTGCTGGCGGTAGGCAGCCAGGTCGCAGGCCTGGCGCCCGGCGACCGCGTGGCCTGCTTCAACTGGACCGGCGCCTTCGCCGAACGCATGGTGGCCGACGCGCACCGCAGCTTCCGCCTGCCCGACGGCGTCGACTTCGGGCCCGGCTCGGGTATTTTGCATGCCTACACCACCGGGCTTTACGCGCTGCGCGAGCGCGGCCAGCTGCAGGCCGGCGAAGTGCTGCTGGTCAACGGCGCCGCCGGCGGCGTCGGTCTGGCCGCCGTCGACATCGGCCGCCATATGGGGGCCCGGGTGATCGCCGCCGTGGGCTCCGACGAAAAGGCCCCTATCGTGCGCCAGTATGGTGCCGAGGCGGTGATCAACTACCAGCGCGAGAGCCTGAAGGAACGCGTGCGCGAGTTGACCCAGGGCGCCGGGGCCGACGTCATCTACGATCCCGTGGGCGGCGACGTCTTCGATCAATCGGTGCGCAGTGTGGCCTTTGGCGGCCGCATTCTGGTGGTCGGCTTCACCAGCGGCCGCATTCCCGAATTGCGCATGAACCAGCCGCTGCTCAAAAGCTGCTCCATCGTCGGTGTGCTCACGGGCAACTGGGGCGACCGCTTCCCGGACGAACACGACGCGCTCTGCCGCGATGTCCTAGACTGGGTGGCGGCCGGCCACTTGACCCCGCTGGTCTCGGAAACCTTGCCGCTGGAGGGCGTGGTCGAGGCCCTCGAACGCATCGCCGCCCGCCAGGTCCAGGGGCGCATCGTGCTGGAAGTGCGGTCGCCTTAGTTGATGGCCCGGTCCGTGCCCTGCCAATAAGGCTTGCGCAATTCCGTCTTGAGGATCTTGCCGGCGCCCGAGAGCGGTAGCGGATCGTCCACGAAAGCGACGCTCTGCGGGCACTTGTAGCCGGCGATCAGTTGCTTGCAGTGTGCCGTCAACGCCTCGTCCGCCAGCGTTTCGCCTTCCTTGCAGCGCACCACGGCGTGGACCTGCTCGCCCCACTTTTCGTGCGGGATGCCGATGACGGCGCACTCGGCCACCGCCGGGTGCTGGTAGATGGCGTCCTCGACCTCGGCCGAATAGACGTTCTCGCCGCCCGAGATGATCATGTCCTTGACGCGGTCGACGAGAAAGACGAAGCCGTCCTCGTCCATGTAGCCGCCGTCGCCGGTGTGCAGCCAGCCGCCGCGCAAGGTTTGGGCGGTAAGCTCGGGCTGCTTCCAATAGCCCTGCATGACGTTGTCGCCCCGGCCGCAGATCTCGCCCACGGTGCCGCGCGGCACCTCGTTGTCGTCGGCGTCGAGGATTCTCATCTCGACACCGGGAACGGCGCGGCCGGCCGAGCGGATCTTGCCCGCCATGGGCCCGCTGGTGACGTGGTATTCGTGCTCCATCACGGTCAGTACGGGGGAGGATTCGGTCTGGCCATAAGCCTGCATGAAGCGGGTCTGGGGGATGGTCTCCAGCGCCTTGGCGATCACCGCCTCGGGCATCGGAGAGGCGCCGTAGAGGATGTGGCGAAGCGAGGAAAGATCGGCATTGGCGGCCTCGGGGTGATTGATCACCATGTTGATCATGGTCGGGATCAGCATCGTAATGGTGACCTTTTCGCGCTCGATGGCAGCCAGCACCTCGGCCGGGTCGAAGGCGGTGATCATTGTCGAGCCGCCGGCCACGCTGGTCACGGCGAAGGTGGCGGCGCCATTGGCGAGGTGAAACATGGGGGCGGCGTGGAGATAGTTGCTGTCGGACCGGAAACCGGCGGCGGCGCTGAACTGCAAGGGATTGAGCAGCAGGTTGTTGTGGCTCAGCATGACGCCCTTGGGGCGTCCGGTGGTGCCGCCGGTGTAGAAAAGACCGGCCAGCTCGTCGCCACCCTGGTCGCGGGGCTCGATGGGGTTGGCCTCGGCCAACAGGGCCTCGTAAGACAGCAGGCCCTCGGGCGCCGCGCCGGTGCCGACGTGAATGACCGGGCCCAGGCTTTCGATCTGGTCCCGAAAGCGCGGCAGCATTTCCAGGAAATGGTCATCGACCAGCAGCACCGAGGCTTCCGAATCGTTGAGCCAGTGGACGATCTCGGGCACCGCCAGGCGCGTGTTGATGGGCACGAAGACGGCGCCGGCCCAGGGCACGGCAAAGAAATATTCGAGATACCAGTCGCTGTTGAGACCCAGCATGGCGACCCGGTCGCCGGGCTTGACGCCAAGCTCGACCAGCGCCGCGGCCAGCCGGGCCACGCGCTCGCCGAACCGGTTCCAGCTTTGCCGCCGCCCCTGATAATTGGTGGCCAGCCCCGGGCCGTTGACCTGCACCGCACGCCCCACCACCGAACTGATGCGCATATTTCTTTCCCTATGCTGGTGTTGCCGGCTTCAGACCTCGCTGATGCCGAAGGCGGTACGCATTTGCGCCAGGCTCTCCTGCTGCGGCGACCACATGCGGCCGCCGACCACGCCGCCGTCGACCACCAGATCGTGGCCGTTGATGAAGCTCGAGGCGTCGCTGGCCAGGAAGACGGCGGCCTGGGCGATGTCGTCCGGCAGGCCCGAACGCGGGATGGGCTGCAAGGCGGCCAGGCCCACCTTGACCGCCTCGACGGTGCCCTCCGCCGCCTCGTCGTCGAGTCCCATGACCTTGCCGAATATGCCGGTGGCGATGCCGCCCGGCGAGATGGTGTTGACGCGCACGCCGTCTTCGCCGAGTTCCATGGCGACGGAGCAACTCAGCTGCACCACCGCCGCCTTGGCCGCGCCGTAGGTCATGGACGACGAGAGGCCGGCGCGGCGCGCCGCCACGGAGCCGTTGCTGATGATGGAGCCTGATTTCTGCCGCCGCATCACCGGCGCCGCGTGCTTCAGGCCGAGGAAGACGCTGCTCAACAGCACCTTCAGCGCCGCCTCGAAGCCGTCCAAGGGAATCTCCTCGATGCGGCCCGAGGGCGCCGGGGCGCCGGCGTTGTTAAAGAGGCAATCGAGGCGGCCGTGCCGGGCCACTACGTGGTCGATCATGCCCTTGACGTCGGCCTCGCGCGTCATGTCGCCGGCCATGAACTCGCAGCGATCGCCGAGCGCCTCGGCGATCTCGTTGCCTTCCTTCCGCCGCCGCCCGGTGATCAGTACCTGGGCGCCTTCGGCCACGAAGACCTCGGCCGTGCAGCGCCCGATGCCGCTGGTGGCACCGGTGATGATGGTGATCTTGCCGTCAAGCTTGCCCATCTCTCGCTCCCGTTTTTCCGTTGTTCCTTATTGCGCCGTCCAGCCACCGTCGACGACCAGCGTGGCGCCGGTGATCAGAGCGGCTGCCGGCGAGGCCAGAAAGACCACGGCACCGACCATATCCTCGACCTGACCGAGCCGTCCCATGGGGATGCGGGCCAGTACCGATTCCTTGACCGAATCGCCGGACGCCATCAGGGCATCGATCATCGGCGTCTGGGTCACCGTCGGCCCCACCGTGTTGACCCGGATGTTCTTGGGCGCGAGCTCCACCGCCATGGATTTGCTCAAGCCCACGATGAAGTGCTTGGTCGCGGCGTAGATCGAATTCCCCGGCGCGCCCACGATGCCGTATTGCGACGAGATATTGACGATCGAGCCGCCGCCGTGGCGGTCCATCAGGCGGGCCGCCTCCTGAGCCACCACGAAGACGGCGCGGGCGTTGAGCCCGAGCATGGTGTCGAGGGCCGTGTCGTCGAAGTCGAGAAAGGGGCCCATGATGGCGGTGCCGGCGTTGTTCACCAGCACATCCAAGCGCTCCAGGCCATTGATGGCCTGGCGCACCTTGGGCGTCTCGGTGACATCGCAAACCAGGGCCCGGGCGGTGCCGCCCTTGGCGCCGATCTCGGCTGCCAGGGCTTCGATTTCGGCCGCCGTGCGGCTCATGGCGATGACCTCGGCTCCGGCTTCGGCCAGGGCCAGGGCGCAGCCCCGGCCGATGCCCCGGCCGGCGCCGGTGACCAGGGCGATTTGGCCGTCGAGCCGCATCGAGGGCAGCACTGTGGCGGGCCCGGTCATGGCCCTCCTTAAAGCCCCAGCACCGCTTTGGCGATGATGCCGCGCTGGATCTCGTTGCTGCCACCGAAGATGGTGGCGGCCCGGGCGTAAAGGTGCGCCGCCACCACGTTGCCCACGTGCTCGGGCACCAGCGGGTTGTTGCTGCCCCACTCGCTGGCCGGGATGGGGTAGGGCAGCGTGTGGTAGCCCAGCGTCTCGATGCTGAGCTGGAACACGGCCTGGGTCAGTTCCGAGCCCTTGATCTTGAGCAGCGAGGCTTCCGGCCCCGGCGACTGGCCGGCCTGTTCGGCCGTGAGGACGCGCAGTTCGGTATATTCCAGGGCCATCAGGTCGAGCTCTAGCTGGCCGATGCGGGCGCGCTGCTCGGCCTCCAGGTCCCGGGTGTTTTCCTTGAGCTTGCCGATCAGCTTGCGCGAACGCTGCACGCCGGCGATGCCGGTGCGCTCATGGCCCAGCAGGAACTTGGCGTAGGTCCAGCCCTTGCCCTCCTCGCCGATGCGATTGTGCTTGGGCACGCGCACGTCCTCGAAAAACACCTCGTTGACGTAGTGCCAGCCGTCGAGCGTGATGATGGGGCGCACCGTAATGCCGGGCGTTTTCATGTCGACGAGCAGGAAGGAAATGCCCTGCTGCGGCTTCACCTCCGGGTCGGTGCGCACCAGCATGAACATCATGTCGGCCCAGTGACCCTGACTGGTCCAGGTCTTCTGGCCGTTGATCAGGTAATGATCGCCATCGTCCTCGGCCCGGCTGCGCAAGGATGCCAGGTCCGAGCCCGAGCCCGGTTCGGAATAGCCCTGGCACCAGAAGTCGTCGGACGAAAGAATGCGCGGCAGGTAGCGGGCTTTCTGTTCATCCGTGCCGAAGGTGTAGATCACCGGCCCCACCATGCGCAGCCCGAAGGGCACCACCGTGGGCGCCCAAGCATCGGCCGAGGCGCGCTCGAAGATATAGCGCTGCGTCGGCGTCCAGCCGGGGCCGCCGTATTCCTCGGGCCAGGCCGGGGCGATCCAGCCCTGGTCGAAAAGAATGCGCTGCCAGCGGTAGAAGTCTTCTTTCTCCAGGTGGCCGCCGCGCTTTACCTTGGCGCTCAGTTCGGGCGGCAACTCGCGCTCGAGGAAATCCCGCACCTCGCCCTGGAAGGCCAGGTCCTGGTCGCTGAATTGAAGATCCATGGCGCTTGATTCTCTTTGTGGCCGGACCGCAAGATGATGGCACACCCGGCGCTCACATGGCGAATAATCCCCGATGGACGATGCAAATCAACTGATCCTGGCCCGCCTGATAGCCGCCTGGAGCCAAAGCGATCCCGAGCGCGATGTGCTGACCTTCGTCAACGTCGAAGCGGACGGTGCTTTGACCGGCATCGAGCGCACTTATGGCGAGCTTTGGCTAGAGGGCCAGCGGCTGGCCCGGGGCCTGATCGAGGAAGGCATGGCGCCGGGCGCAAGCTTCGCCATCGTCATGCAGAACCACCCCGAATTCGTCGACGCCATGGTGGCGTCCTCGATCGCCAACACGGTGTTCGTGCCCATCGATCCGCGCACCCGTGGTGCCAAGCTCGCCTACATGCTCGACTTCGCCGAATGCCGGGGTGCGGTGGTGGCGGACTATGCGCTGGCGCAGTTTTTGGAGATTCAAGACGGGCTCTCGAGCCTGGAGTGGCTCTGGGTTCTGGATACCGGCTTAGCGGTCGAGCTGCCGGCGATGCCCCGGGCGCGGCGGCTCTCCCAGGTGCTGGCCGACGGCAAAGGCCCCGATCTGGAGATCCGGGCCTGCGATCCGGAGCAGCCCATGCAGATGCTCTATACCTCCGGCACCACGGGCGATCCCAAGGCCATCCTCGCGCCCTACACCCGCTTCGGCGAGATCGCCTCGCTGGGCTCGGCCATCGGCTTGCAAGCGGGCGACCGGCCCTATACCGGCCTCTCGCTGAGCCACGCCAACGCCCAGATCATCACGCTGGGCAATGCCCTGATGGGCGGCTATCGGGCGGTGATCAGCCGCAAGTTCAGCAAATCAAGGCTCTGGGACATCACCCGGGCCTATGGCTGCACCAGCTTCAACCTGCTGGGCGGCATGACGACCGCTATTTACGCCGAGCCGCAGCGCCACGATGATGGCGACAACCCGGTGCGCTTCGTATTCTCGGCGGGCATGCCGGCCGCTATCTGGGAGGATTTCAGCCAGCGCTTCCAAGTCGAGATTTTCGAATTCTACGGCACCGCCGAGGGCGGCATTACGCTCAATCCGCCGGGTGATGGGCCCATCGGCTCGATGGGCCGGGCGCCGCCGACGCTGGTTTGCAGCATACGCGACCAGGACGACAAAGAGTGCCCGGAAGGCGAGCCCGGCGAGATTTGCTTCCGCAACGCCGACGGCCCGGCCTCGCCGGTGGCCTACCACAAGGAGCCGGAGGCCTCGGCCGCCAAGACCCGCGACGGCTGGTTCCGCTCCGGCGACATCGGCCACATGCGGGACGGCTGGGTCTATTTCGCCTACCGCCGCGGCAGCGCCATCCGGCGCAACGGCGACTTCGTCAACCCGGCCTTCGTGGAAAAGGTCCTGGCCGAGGTCGCCGCCGTCTCGGACGTTTTCGTCTACGGCCTGGCCACGGCCGGCAATGCGCCGGGCGAAAAGGAAGTGGTGGCGGCCATCGTGGCGGCGGCGGATTTCTCGGCCGATGCTGTGTTCGCGGCCTGCCGGGCCGGGCTGGAAGCCAATTCCGTGCCCGGTTTCCTGCAACTAGTCGACGAGATCCCCAAGACGGCTTCGGAAAAACCGCAGGAGCGGTTCCTGGCCGAAGCCTTCGATCCGGGCGCCGGGAACGTCTTTTCCGCCGGCGGCTGAGGATACAGCCGGGCCCGGTGGACGACGCTTGCGAATCCCGCCAGACTGACTGAAAACCAGGATCCGGGGAGAAATTCCATGTCCAGCGCCGACGCCGTCGCGCCGCTGCCCGAGAGCGACATCACCGCCGCCATTGCCGAACGGGCGGCGGCCTTGCGCTTTGCGGACCTGACGCCCGATGCCGTCAGCGTGGCCGGGCAATGCCTGCTCGACTGGTTCGCCGTCACCATTGCCGGCGCCAGCGAGCCGCTGGTCCGGATGCTGGTGGCCGAGGCCATCGAGGAAGGCGGCATCGAGCGCGCCAGCCTGATCGGTGCCGGCCGCGGCACGCTGGCCCAGGCGGCGCTGATCAACGGTGCGGCAGGCCACGCTCTGGATTACGACGACGTCCACCAGGCCATGAAGGGCCACCCCACGGTGCCACTGGTGCCGGCCATTTTGGCATTGGGCGAAAGTTTGGGCGCCAATGGGCGAGACCTGGTCACCGCCTTCGTGGCGGGCTACGAAAGCGAATGCCGCATCGGCCTGCTGGTGGCGCCGGGGCACTACGGCCGGGGCTTTCACGCCACCGCCACCATCGGCTGCTTCGGGGCGGCGGCGGCCAGCGCCAACCTGATGGGGCTCGACGCCGAGGCCACGGCCCGGGCGCTGGGCATCGTGGGCACGCAAGCGGCCGGGCTGAAGTCGCAGTTCGGCACCATGTGCAAGCCCCTGCACGCCGGCCACGCCGCGGCCACGGGCCTGCAGGCCGCCCGCCTGGCGGGGCGGGGCTTCACCAGCCGCCCTGACATCCTCGAGGTCGAACAGGGTTTCGCCGACACCCACAGCGACGATTTCGACGCCGAGGCGGCGTTGGCCGATCCGCCCGAGGGCTTTTTCCTGCGCGGCAATTTGTTCAAGTACCACGCCGCCTGCTACCTCACGCATTCGACCATCGAGGCCCTGGCCGGACTCCGGCAGGACCACGATCTCGAGCCGGACCAGTTGGCCGCGGTGACGCTGGAAGTCGATCCCGGCCACCTCAAGGTCTGCCACATCGAAGAGCCCGCCAGCGGCCTGGAAGTAAAATTCAGCCTGCGCCACACCGCCGCCATGGCGCTTTCGGGCATCGATACCTCCAACCCCGAGACCTACACCGACGAGCTTGCCGGCCGGCCCGATCTGGTGTCGCTGCGCCGCCGCGTCGAGGTGCAGCCGAGCGGCGGCCCGGGGACGTTGGCCACGGCGGTGGTGACGCTAGGGGACGGCCGCCGGCTCGAATCCTCGATCGACGTCGGCATTGCGGCCGCCGACCTCGAGGCCCAGGGCGCGCGCCTGCGGGCTAAATTCGAAAGCCTGGTCATACCCTTGCTGGGCAGCGAAGCCAGCGCCGCCCTGATGGCCGAGCTGGCGGCGCTCCCGGATCTTGCCGACGCCTCCCAGCTCACTCGCCACCTCAGCAACTGGACCGCCTGATGACCGAGCCCACAAAGCCGATCGAACCGGCCAAGGATTTCCGCGGCCAGGCCAAGCTCTGGGCCAAGGGCAACTGCTACGAGGATTTCGAGCCCGGCCGGGTCTTTCACCACCACTGGGGACGCACCATCACGGGCGGCGACAATTCGCTCTTTTCCAGTCTCACACTGAGCTACAACCCGCTTTACTTCAATGCTCCCTACGCCCAGGCCCACGACCACCCCGGCGTCGTGGTCAACCCGCTGCTGGTCTTCAACACGGTCTTCGGCATGACCGTCGAGGACCTCAGCGAAGGCGGCGGGCCCTTCCTCGGCGTCGATGGCCTGAGCTACCACAGGCCGGTCTACGTCGGCGATACGCTAAGCGCCGTCAGCACGGTCGAGGACCGGCGCACCTCGGCCAAGTTCGAGGGCTACGGCATCGTCACCTGGCACAGCGAAGGCTTCAACCAGCACCAGGTTTGCGTCGTCGACTACCGGCGCACCAACCTGGTGCGCTTCAGGGACTGACCATGGACGCAGAAAGCCTGAGCGGCGACGGCCGCGGCTACATGACCGAGGAACGCCGCCTGATCCAGGATACGGCCCGCGATTTCGCCATGAAAGAGGTGCTGCCGGTGGCCAACGAACTGGACCCGGTGCAGGGCGACATCCCCATGGAGTTGCGCGACAAGATGGCGGAGCTCGGCTTCTTCGGCATCACCATCGCCGAGGAATACGGCGGCCTGGGCCTGGGCTGCTTCGAATACTGCCTGGTCACCGAGGAACTGGCCCGGGCCTGGATGAGCGTGGCCAGCATCGTGGCGCGGGGCAACGGCATCTTCGGCCAGAAGGCCATGTCCGAGGAACAGCGCCGCAAGTGGCTGCCGCGGGCGGCCCGGGGCGAATTCCTGGCCGCCGCCTCGCTGAGCGAGCCCGCGGCCGGATCCGACCTGGCGGCGATCTCCTGCCGGGCGCGGCGCGATGGCGACGAATGGGTGATCAACGGGGCCAAGTACTGGTGCACCTTCGCCGACGGTGCCGATTATCTGCTGCTCTTTGCCCGCACCGGCGAAAGTCCCGACGCCAAGCGCCGGCATTTGGGTATCTCGGCCTTCATCATCGAGAAGCCGCGGGGCGAATTGCCGCCGGGCTGCTCCGGCAACCCGATTCCCAAGATCGGCTATTTCGGCTGGAAGACCTATGAGCTCGCTTTCGATGATTGCCGCATCCCGGCCGATTGCCTGATCGGCGAGCAGGGCAAGGCCTTCTACATCATGGCCGGCGGCCTCGAGGTGGCGCGGGCCCATACGGCGGCGCGCTCGGTGGGCCTGGCCCGGGCGGCGCTGGAGGACAGCCTGGTCTATGCCCAGCAGCGTGAGCAGTTCGGCCAACCCATCGGCGCCTTCCAGGCCGTGCGCTTCAAGCTCGCCACCATGGCCACGGAGGTCGAGGCGGCCCGGCAGTTGCTCTATTACGTCTGCAACGAGATCGACCAGGGCCGGCGTTGCGACAAGGAGGCCTCGATGGTCAAGTATTTCGCCTCCGAGATGTCCGAACGCGTCACCAGCGAGGGCCTGCAGATCCACGGCGGCGCCGGCTACACCAAGCTGCACGCGGTGGAACGCCACTGGCGCGACGCCCGCCTGACCAAGATCTTCGAGGGCACGTCCGAGATCCAGCAGCGCATCATCTCGGACAACCTGCTGGGAAAGACGGCGGGGTAGCGCCATGGCCTTGAAAACCAGCGAGCTCACCGGCGCCGACAACTACTTCGAGGATTTCGAGGTGGGCGCCGTCTTCCGTCATGCCCGGGGCAAGACGGTCGAGGCCATCGACAACGTGCAGATCACCAACCTGGTGCTCAATACCGCCCAGGCCCACTTCAACGAAGATTCATTGCGCGACAACCCGATGTTCGACCAGCGCGTCTCCTTCGGCGGCGTGACCATTGCGCTGGTGGTGGGGTTGGCCATGCAGGATACCGGCGAACAGGCGCTGGCCGAGCTGGGCCTGGACAAGATCCGCCTCAAGGCGCCGGTCTTCCACGGCGATTCGCTTTATGCCTACAGCCAGGTGCTGGCGCTCGATGATGCCGAACGCGACGACGCCGGCATCGTCAGTTTCCACCACTGGGGCGTCAACCAGGACGACGTGGTGGTCTTCGAGGGCGACCGCCGGGTGCTCTTGAAGCGGCGCAGCCACTGGGCCGGGCGATGAACGATTCGGCCGGCGGGGCGTTGGCCGGCTTGCGCGTCGTCGACCTGACGCAGATGCTGGCCGGGCCCTATTGCGCGATGCTGCTGGCCGACCAGGGCGCCGACGTGGTCAAGATCGAGCCCCCCGAGGGCGACGTGACGCGCCGCCTGGGACCCTTTTTGCCGGGCGACGAGGCCAAGGCCTACAGCGGCTATTACCAGAGCATCAACCGCAACAAGCGCGGCATCGTGCTCGATCTCAAGCAGGCCGAAGGCAAGGCCGTGCTGCGCCGCCTGGCGGCCGCGGCCGACGTGGTGATCGAGAACTATCGCGTCGGCGTCATGGAGCGCCTGGGCCTCAGTTACGAGCAGTTGGCGGCCGAAAACCCGCGCCTGGTCTATGCCGCGGTGCGCGGTTTCGGCGATCCCCGCACCGGCGAGAGCCCTTACGCCGAGTGGCCGGCCTTCGATGTCGTCGCCCAGGCCATGGGCGGCATCATGGGCATTACCGGTCCCGACGCCGAGACGCCGCTGAAGGTGGGGCCCGGCGTCGGCGACATCGTGCCGGCCATGTTCGCCACCGTCGGCCTCTTGTCGGCGGTCTATCGGGCGCAAAAGACGGGCCGGGGCCAGTTCGTCGACGTCGCCATGTACGATGCCGTACTGGCCATCTGCGAGCGCATCGTCTACCAGCAGGCCTACACCGGCAAGACGCCGCACCCCGAAGGCAACGGCCATCCCATGCTCTGCCCCTTCGGCATCTTTGCCGCCCGCGACGGCTGGGTCTCGATCGCCTGCCCGCACGACGATTTCTGGGCCGTGCTGGCCGAATGCATGGGCCGGCCCGAGCTGGCCCGGGACCAGCGCTATGCCAGCAACCCGGACCGGGTCGAGCACGCGGCCGAGGTCATCGCGCTGATCAACGACTGGAGCGGCGGGCGCAGCAAGGCCGAACTGGTCGAGATCCTGGGCGGCCGCATTCCTTTCGGCCCGGTGCAGGGCGCCGACGAGATCATGGCCGATCCCCACATGGCGGCGCGCCGGATGCTGGCGACCTTGGAGCCGGAAGGTTTGGGTGAGGCCATCACCATCGCCGGCAGCCCCATCCGCATGACCGAGACACCGGGCGGCGTGCGTAACGCCGCGCCGCGCCTAGGCCAGCACACCGACGAGGTGTTGGCGGCGGCCGGTTTCGAGCCCGCCGAAATCGCCGAACTGCGCAGCACCGGCGCCGTGGCCTGAGCCTTACAAGACCTCGAAAGCCTCGATAGTGACCCGATCGGGATCGCGCCGGCCGCTGCCCAGCGCCAACACCCGGTTGAGCCATTCGTACTTGCCCGCGGGCGCCTCGAACATGATGGCCTCGCGAAAATAGTATTCCGCCGGGTCCACCTCCTCGCCCCGGGCCAGGCGCTCGAGCACCTCGGCCGGGCCGTGGCGCAGGCCCCAGCCTTTCATGAATACGATGGGGCCATCGTCGCACTGCAGCGAGACCCTGACGTCGAGCTCCGCCACCCCGTCGGCCCGCACCAACTGCCAATCGGAGCTGCCGTCCAACAACACGCCTTTCAGCCGCTCGCCCGTGAAGGTGCCCTCCGAGACGTGAATGAAACGGCGCTCGCCGAGCGGTGCGCCGGCTGCCACTCGGGGTTCGTCGACCTGGGCTTCGAGGCGAAACAGCGGGCGGAGTTCGATCATGGTTCGGATTCCTTCTTGTGGCCTGGAGCGATGGTCCCGCCCGGGGCGGATTCGGTCAAGCGCTTTTCGCGCGCCCCTTTACGGCACCCAGCGGCGCTGGCACCCTGTGCCGGCCTCATTGCCAGGAGAAGCGAGATCATGAGCCAACGACCCCAGCGCGCCCGGCGCTGCCAGCTTTCGGTGCCCGGCAGCAGCGAGAAAATGATGACCAAGGCGGCCGGCCTGGGCATCGATCACGTTTTTCTCGACCTCGAGGACGCGGTGGCGCCGGCGGAAAAGCCCGCCGCCCGGGGCAAGGTGGTGGAGGCGCTGAACAGCCTCGACTTCGGATCCTCGGTGCGCTGCGTGCGCATCAACGACCTGGAGACGCGCTGGGCCTACAAGGACGTCATCGAGGTGGTAAGCGGCGCCGGAGCCAACCTCGACACCATCATGATCCCCAAGGTCAAGTACGCCCACGACGTGGTTTGGCTCGATATCATGTTGAATCAGCTCGAGCTCGATCTCGGGCTCGAACGCCGCATCGGCATCGAGCTCTTGATCGAGGAGGTCGAAGGCATGCAGAACATCGACGCCATCGCCCAATCCACCCCGCGCCTCGAGGCCATGGTCTTCGGCATGGGCGACTATTCGGCCTCGCAGGGCGTCAACATCGGGGTCGCCATGGGGGCTGATTCGGACAGCTATCCCGGCGATCTCTGGCACTACCAGCGCCAGCGCCTGGTGGTGGCCTGCCGCGTCGCCGGCATCGACCCCATCGACGGGCCCTTCGCCAACTTCAAGGACGCAGACGGCTACCGCCGCGAATGCCGCCGTGCCATGATTCTCGGTTGCGTCGGCAAGTGGGCCATCCATCCGGCCCAGGCCGCACCCTCGACCGAGATCTTCTCGCCCACCGCCGACGAGGTCGAGCACGCCCGCAAGATCGCCGCCGCCTACGACGAGGCCGTGGCGCGGGGCGAGGGCGCGGCCCAGGTCGACGGCGTGATGATCGACGCCGCCACCGTGCGGATCCTGCAAAACACGCTGGACAAGGCGGACCTCTACGGCCTTTAGGGCAGCCCGATGTCGGACGACAGGCTTTATCACGAGGTCCACGGCAGCACCGGCCCCTACCTGCTGCTGGTCCACGGCATGCTCTCGAGCCGCAGCCAGTGGCGCCTCAATCTGGCGGCCCTGGCGGAATTCTGCCGGCCGGTGGTGGTCGAGCTCTGGGGCCATGGCCGCTCGCCGGCACCCGAGGCGGACGAGAGCTACCATCCCGACGGCTACGTTGCCGCCTTCGAGGCGCTGCGCCGCGACCTGGGAGTCGAGCGCTGGTGGATCTGCGGCCAGTCCTTCGGCGCTGCGCTGACGCTGCGCTACGCGCTCGATCATCCCGACCGTATCGCCGGTCAGATTTTCACCAATTCAAGTTCGGCCCTGGCCGATGCCGACACCGTGGCCCAGCGCATGGCCTCGATCGAAGAGTGGATCCCGGCCATGGCCAGCGACGACTGGAGCTTGCAGCGCCTGCCCATTCATCCCGTGCACGCCAAGCGGCTGCCCCCGGCGGTGCAGCAGGAGATGCTGGCCGATTGCGAGCTCCACGATACCGCGAGTGTGGTCCGGACCTTCCGCTTCACCCAGCCCCACCTCTCGGTGCGCCAGCGCATTGTCGACAACCAGGTGCCGGTGCTGCTGGTCTGCGGCGAGCGTGAAGAGCGATTCGCTCCTTTTCGGGCCCACGCCGAAGCCTTTCTGCCGCACCTGCAGGTGGCCCCGGCCGAGGCCGGCCACGCCGTCAACATCGAGGCCGCGGAACACTTCAACCAGGCCGTGGCGGACTTCATGCGGGCCAGTAAAGAAATTTAATTCAATAACATTTCGCGCATAAATCCTTGCGATATCGAGCTTTCTGATCGTAGTGAGGATTTTTAGTGAATAAGATTTGTTTAATAGCGTGGGACTCGCCATAATCGACCGGTCGAACCAGCCGAATCGGAGTCCCTGATGTCCGACGACGTGCTCATCGAACCCCGCGGCCCGGTGATGTGGATCACCATCAACCGGCCCGAGCGGCGCAACGCGCTCAACGAATCCGTCATCGCCGGCATCGGCGAGGGCATCCGCCAGGCCCTGGCGGCGACGGCTGACGACGGCATCCGGGCCATCGTGCTGACCGGCACGGGCGACAAGGCCTTTTGCGCCGGCGGCGATTTGCAGCCCAACGCCGAGGGCACGCCCTTCGAGGTCGACCCGGCCCGGCCCAAGCACTACGTGATCGAACTTTTCAAGCAGATCGAGAGCTGCGATTTGCCCCTCATCTCCCGCGTCAACGGCCACGTGCTGGCCGGCGGGCTCGGCCTCTTGTGCGCCTGCGACATGGCGGTGGCCACCACGGCGGCGCGCTTCGGCACGCCGGAGTCGGGCGTCGGCCTCTTTCCCATGATGATCCTGGCCCACATGCAGCGCGTGCTGCCCAAACGTAAATTAATGGAGCTTTGCATCACCGGCGAGCCCTTCACAGCCGTTGAGGCGCTGGAGATGGGTCTGGTCAACTACATCGCGCCGCCCGACGAGCTCGACGCCAAGTTCGACTGGCTGCTGGGGCGCACCATCGACAAGTCGCCCACCGCCATTCGGCTGGGCAAGCAGGCCTTTCACGCCATCCAGGACATGACCATCGTGCAGGCCTTCGAATACACCCAACTCATGCTGCCCAGCATGGCCCGCACCCAGGACGCCCGCGAAGGGTTCGCCGCCTTTCAGGAGAAGCGCAAGCCGGAGTGGACGGGGAACTGAACGTGGAGACTGCCCGGCGAAAGGGCCGCCGTGCGGCCACCCGGCTGCCCCGGGCCCAACGCGTCGCCGATATCCTGGCGGCGGCCCGCACCGTGTTCTCCGAAGGCGATTACGAGGAATCCTCGATCTCCGAGATCGCCGCCCGGGCCGGCGTCGTCGAGGGCACGATTTACAAGTTCTTCGCCGGCAAGCGCGACCTGCTGCACAAGGTCATCGACGACTGGTACGAGGGCATGCTGGCCGACTACCAGAACCGCCTCGCCGGTATAGAGGGCACCCGCAATCGGCTGCGCTTCGTGATCCGGAGCCATCTCGCGTCCATCGAACGCAGCCCCGGTCTTTGCCGCCAGGTGTTCAACGAGGTACGCGGGCAGAAGGATTATTTTTCCTCCTCCGTCCATGACCATCACCGGCGCTATACCCAGTTCGCGCTCGACGTGCTGCGGGACGGCATCGCCGCCGGCGAGGTGCGGCCGGAGATCCCGATCACGCTGGTGCGCGACATGATCTACGGCGCCGCCGAGCACCTTTCGCTGGCTTACATCTGCGGCCAGGGATCGTTGGACACAGAAGGCGCCGCCGACCAGCTCACCGACATGGTACTGGCCGGCGTATTGCTGGCCGAGGCGGAAGGCAGCGACGCCAGACTCGAGCGCATCGAGGTCAAACTGGACCGCGCCCTGGCAGCCGGAAGCTGAGAAGGAAACCCATACATGATCACATCCGTCCTGGTGGCCAATCGCGGCGAGATTGCGAGCCGCATCTTCAACACCCTGAAAACCATGGGCATCCGCGGCCTGGCGCTGGTTCACGAGGCCGACCGGGGCAGCGTCTTCCATCGTGGCGCCGACGAGGTGGTGGCGCTCGACGGCGAGGTCGCCACCAGCGCCTACCTCGACATTCGCCAGATCGTCGAGATCTGCCGCCGCCAGGGTGTCGATGCCGTGCATCCGGGCTATGGCTTTTTGGCCGAAAACGCCAATTTCGCCGCCGCCTTGAACGAGGCCGGAATTACCTTCATCGGGCCCGAAGCCGAGACCATGCGCCTGATGGGCGACAAGATCGCCTCGCGCGACTTCGTCGCCGGCCTGGGTGTGCCGCTGGCGCCCTCGGCCACCCAGGAAGGCGGCATGGAGGGTTTCTTGGCTGCGGCCGGAAAGATCGGCTTCCCGCTGCTCATCAAGGCGGCGGCGGGCGGCGGCGGCCGCGGCATGAGTATCGTGCACGAGGCCGGCGAGCTCGAGGCCCGGGCGGCGGCGGCGGCCAGCGAGGCTGAGCGCTACTTCGGCGACGGCCGGGTCTACGCCGAGCGCTACGTCGAACGCCCGCGCCACATCGAGGTGCAGGTGCTGGGCGACGGCCAGGGCAAATGTCTCCACCTTTTCGAGCGCGAGTGCTCGGTGCAGCGGCGCTACCAGAAAATCATCGAGGAGACGCCGGCCGCCAACCTGGAGCCGGATTTGCGCGACGCCATGTGCCGCGACGCCGTGCGCATCGCCAGCGAGGTCAACTATCGCGGCGCCGGCACGGTCGAGTTCATGGTCACGCCCGAGAACGAATACTTTTTCCTCGAGATGAACACGCGTTTGCAGGTCGAGCATCCGGTGACCGAGATGGTCACCGGCATCGACCTGGTGCGCGAGCAGGTTCTGGTGGCGGCCGGGGAGGCACTCGGTTATGGCCAGGACGACATCGAGCGCCGGGGCCACGCCATCGAGTGCCGCATCTGCGCCGAGGACGCCGACAACGACTTCCTGCCGGCGATCGGCAGCGTGCTGCGCTACCAGGCACCCGGTGGCCCGGGGGTTCGCCTGGACAGTGGCGTCGCCGCCGGGCAGCAAGTCACCACGGCTTTCGATTCGCTGCTCGCCAAGCTGGTCGTGCATGGCGACCATCGCGGCCAGGCCATCGAACGGGCGCGGGCGGCGCTCAAGGAATTCGTGCTGCTCGGCGTCACCACCAACACCGCCTACCTGGAACGCCTGCTGGGGCATGAGCGCTTTGCCGCCGGGCACCTCGACACCGGCTTCGTGGTCGACCAGGCCGAGGACCTGGCCTGGCGGCCCGCGCCCGGAGATCGCGACCTGGTGTTGGCGGCGGCGGCGCTCTCGGCCCGCGACGTGGGCACGATGCTGGCCGAAGTGCCACCGGTCTACGCCGCCATTTCGGCCTGGCAGAATTGAGCCCATAGGTAAGGAAAAGAAAAATGCGCTGCGAATTCAGCATTGCCGGCGAAGCACGGACGGTCGGCGTCAGCCGCCGCCAGGAAGGCTTTGCCCTGCATCTCGGCGAGCGCACCATCAGCGCCGCCTGGGAGCCTTTGGGCAACGGTCGCTTTCGCCTCGCTCTCGATGGCCGTACGGCCGAGCTGACGCTGGCCTCTTCCGGCGACACCACCTTCGTCCACCTCGACGGTCAAACCTGGGAGATCGAGCGCCGCGATCCGGCCCAGGCGGCGGCGGCCGGAGAGGGCGGCGGCGCCGGCAGCGTCATCGCCCCCATGCCCGGCACCGTCATCTCGGTCGCCGTCGAGCCCGGTGAGAAGGTGGTGCGCGGCCAGGCCCTGATGGTCATCGAAAGCATGAAGCTGGAAACCACCATCAGCGCCGATGCCGACGCCGTGGTCGGCGAGATCCACTACCAGGTCGGCGATACCTTTCCCCTCAAGGCGGCGCTCATCAGCCTCGAGCCGGCCGCCGGCGACGATTGATCCAGATCCCAGGCAGGAATCCATGCAACGCATCGAAAGCAAGATCGACACCCGCAGCGAGCTCTTCGCCGCCAACCGGGTCTATCACGAAAACCTCATCGCCGAGTTCCGTGAGCGCCAGATCGCTGCCCGCCACAGCCGGCCCGAACGCGATATCGAACGCCTCAGGCGCCAGGACAAGCTGCTGGTGCGCGAGCGCCTGGAATTGCTGCTCGACCCCGGCACGCCCTTTTGGGAGTTCTCGACCCTGGCCGCCAACGACCTCTACGACGGCGATTCGCCGGGCGCCAGCGTGGTTACCGGCATCGGCTTGGTCTCCGGCCGCGAGGTAGTGATCCATGCCGACGATTCTTCGGTCAAGGGCGGTGCCTGGTATCCCATGTCGGTACAAAAGATCGTCCGGGCCCTCGATATCGCCGTCGAGAACCGGCTGCCGGTGATTCACCTTTGTGATTCGGCCGGCGGCTTTCTCGAGGACATGTCGGGGGTTTTCGTGCCCGGCGGCCGGGTCTTTCGCAACCAGTGCATGCTCAGCAAGCTGGAGGTGCCTCAGGTCGCCATCGTGGTCGGCCATTGCACGGCCGGCGGCGCCTACGTGCCGGCACTTTGCGAGCACACCATCATGGTGCGCGGCCTGGGCGCCATCTTTTTGGGCGGGCCGCCGCTGGTCAAGGCGGCGACCGGCGAGGAAGTGACGATCGAGGCGCTGGGCGGTGCCGACATGCACACCACCATCAGCGGCACCGCCGACTATGCCGTCGACAGCGAGGCCCAGGCCATCGCGCTGGCCCGCAACATCGTGCGCGAATTCCGTCCCCGCCAAAAGGCGGTTGCCCAGACCTGTGAACCCGAGGCGCCATATTATGATCCGGCCGAGCTCTACGGCATCCTGCCGGCCGACATCAAGGTCCAGTTCGACATGCGCGAGGCCATCGCCCGCATGGTCGACGGCAGCCGGTTCCTCGAATACGGCCCCGACTACGGCACGACTTTGGTAACAGGTTTCGCTCACATCTTCGGTTACAAGGTGGGCATCCTGGGCAACAACGGGGTGCTTTTCAGCGATTCCTCGCTGAAAGCCGCCCACTTCATGCAGATCTGCAACCAAAACCGCGTGCCCTTGCTGTTTTTGCAGAACACCACGGGCTACATGGTCGGTCGGCAGTACGAAGAACAGGGCATCACCAAGGACGGCGCCAAGATGCTGATGGCCCAGGCCTGCGGCTCGGTGCCCAAGTTCACGGTGCAGACCAACGCCGCCTTCGGGGCCGGCTACTACGGCATGTGCGGCCGCGCCTGGGATCCCCGCTTCGTGGTCTCCTGGCCCAATTCGCAAATGGGCGTGATGGGCGCCGAACAGGCGGCCAACACGCTGGCCACCGTCAAGCTGGCGCAAATGCGCCGGAACGGCATCGAGGCCAGCGACGAAGACGTGGCCGAGCTCCACGCCCGCGTCCGCGAAAAAGCCGACCGCGAGGTGAGTGCCTACTATTCCACCTCGCGGCTCTGGGACGACGGCGTGGTCGATCCCCTGGACACCCGCAACGTGCTCGGCGTGGCTATATCGGCGGCGCTGAATGCGCCGATTGATGAGCCCAGCTACGGGGTGTTCCGGGCTTAGCGCGGGTCTCGCCGTTCGGTGCCATGGCCAACAATGTCAAGGAGTCGCGGGGCAGCGCCTACTTCCGGCTGGCGGTCGGCGCCGATCGCGTTATCTTCTCGATCGCGGGCGAGCGGCTGATAGTCGAGGCGGTGCAGCCTCGCGGAAAGGCATACCGATGAACACCGAGCCCCAATTCATCAGAAACAAAAACGGCGACCCGGCTTACGTCGTTCTGCCCGTGGCCGAATACGAGGCGCTGGTGAGCGCCCTCGAGGACGCCGAAGACATTGCCGCCGCCGACGCCGCCCAGGCTGCCCGAACTCGTGGCGAAGAACTCGTGCCCGGCAAGGTGGTTTCCCGCCTGCTGGCCGGCGACAACCCGGTGCGGGTCTGGCGCAACCATCGCGGCTTGCGTCAAAGGGACCTGGCCCAGGCCGCCAAGATCGGCCAGTCCTATCTTTCGCAAATCGAGTTGGGCGCCCGCGAAGGCACCCTCGAGACCATGGCCAAACTGGCCCGCGCGCTGGGGGTTGATCTCGACGATCTGGTGCCGGCACTCCAGGACGAGGACTGACACAGCCCCCTCCACCGCAGCCGTCGCAGCTTTGGGACGACGGCCTGATCGGTCCCCTCGATACCCGCAACGTCTCTTGGCATTTCGCCAGAAGTTGTGTATAATTTACACAATATTGGGAGTCTGGGCCATTCTCAGCAGTCGGGAGATCATCAAGAAACTCCGCCAGGCTGGCTGGGTTCTGGATACCGTCAACGGTAGCCATCACCACTTTCGGCATCCGGCGCGCGCCGGCAAGGTAACCGTGACGCATCCCGCCAAGGACACGCCGATCGGCACGATCCGTTCGATCGAAAAGCAATCCGGCGTCAAACTGAGGTAGAGGAGAGGAACGATGGAAACCGCTTTCTACGTCGGCATCATCGAACGCGGCGAGAGTAATTTCGGGATATTCTTTCCTGATTTTCCCGGCTGCACATCGGTCGCTGACAGTGTGCCTGAAGTTGCGGCGAGCGGTAGCGAGGCGCTCCGCCTCCATGTCGACCTCATGCTGCGCGACGGCGAGGAGATCCCAGCGGCCACCAACCCTGCCGACATCGAGACCGACCCCGACAACGACGTGGTGACCCCGTTGCTGGTACCGCTCAACCTGCCGGGCAAGGCTGTACGGCTCAACGTCAGCGTCGAGGAAAGCCTGCTTGCGGCCATCGACGCGGCGGCCGCAGCCGAGGGACTGAGCCGTTCGGCCTACCTGGCCGAAGCTGCCCGCCAGCGCCTGGCCAGGAACTGATAGCGATAGCGGATGGCGAGAAATCCGGGCTAAGCTTGGCGATCTCTCATCGTCAGCAGAGTTGGAGACCTCCCATGCCCCTGGAAAGCGATGACCTCCGCGAAACCGTCGAGCAGTTGGGCGCGTCGATCGCCGCCGCCCAGGTTGCCGCGGCTATCGTCCGCAACCGCGAAATCATCAGCCCCGACACGGCGGCCGTAGTCTACCGAGACGTGCGCAACGCGCTGGCGAAAAGGGCCGGCGGCTAGACCCCTTCCGCCGGCCCAGAGGGCTTGGGGTAAGGGCGGTAAACTTTGCTGCGCTGCAACAAGCGAGATCTTGTCCAGGTTCCCGACAGGAGCCATATTTATGGTACAAAAGGAATTGTGCTGTACGTTCTAGGATATCGAGATCGGCAGCTTGGGAGGGGTACATGCCGCGTGTGCTTCGGTGCTACGCCGAAGGTCAGGACGATGGCTGGGAAGCCATCTGCCTCGACCTCGACCTGGCCGCCCAGGGCTCAACTTTCGAGCACGTCTACCATGAGATGACCGAGGCGATTGGCCTCTACCTCGATACCGTGGCCGAATTGCCGGAAGCTGAGCGCCACCGCCTGCTCTACAGGCCGGCATCTCTTGGGGTGCGGCTGAAATTCCTTTGGCATGCGTTGCGGGCGGTGCTCCACGACGACACGAAAAATCCGAAACTGCGGGCCGAATTCACCACAATCTGCCCCGCCTGAAATATCGCGAAATTATCCGCCTGCTCGACGCGTACGGTTTCAAGGTCGTGCGCCGACGCGGCACGCATCGCCAATATCGCGGCACGGTCAACAGGTGCCCGGTAGAGGCGAGTTTCGTCTTGCACTAATAACGAGAGTCAATAGGATGATTTCTCTATCATAATGGGGAGGGGGATGATGCTCGGATTTCCATTGGTGGTTTTGAAAATAAT
>JASLXG010000133.1 GCA_030740435.1 Alphaproteobacteria bacterium
GCGGCTCAAGCGCCCTCCGGGCCCACCACGATGGCGCCGCCCTGGACTTCCAGCGGCACCGGCGTCAAGCGGGCGCCGGGGCAGGGGCCGGCGATGCAGGCGCCGTCTTCGATGCGAAAGAGGGCGCCGTGGGTGGCGCAGAGGATCAGCGTCTTGCCCGCGTTGAGGAACTGATCGGGCTTCCAGTCGAGCGGCCCGCCGGTATGGGGGCAGTCGTTGATATAGCCCTCAATGCCGCCCTCGTGGCGCACCACGAAAAAATCGAAGCTCTCGGGTCCATCACCGAAACTGAAACCCTGGGCGCCCACCTCTTCGATGTCGTCGAGGCGGCAGATCTCGGTGCCGGCGGCCGGCGCGTTGGGCCGCGCCAGCACGGGCCCTGCCGCCATCAGTCCCATTCGCCCTTGAAGGGGCGCGACAAAAGCCCATTGATGGCCTCGTCGACCGAGGCACCGTGATGCACGATGGCGTCGACGGCGGCACTGATGGGCATCTCGACGCCCAGCCTGGCGGCCAGCGCCAGCACGGCCGGGGCGCTGGCCACGCCTTCGGCCACCGTTCGCCGCCCTTCCAGGATCTCGGCCAGGCGGCTGCCGCGGCCCAGCTCGAGGCCCAGGCTCATGTTGCGCGATTGCTCGGAGCTGCAGGTCAGCACCAGATCGCCAAGCCCCGAAAGCCCCATCAGGGTTTCGCGCCTGGCCCCCTTGGCCAGGGCCAGGCGCATCATCTCGGCCAGGCCTCGGGTGATCAGGGCAGCCCGGGCGTTGTCGCCCAGCCGGCGTCCGCTGACGATGCCGCAGGCGATGGCCAGCACGTTCTTGACGGCGCCGCCGATCTGGGCGCCGATGACGTCGGAGGAGAGATAGGGCCGGAAGTGCGGACTGCCGAGCGCCGCCACCAGGGCCGCGCCCAGGGATTCGTCGGCGGCGGCCAGGGTGACGGCGGCGGGTAGCCCGCGCGCCACCTCGGCGGCAAACGTGGGTCCCGAAAGCACGGCAATTTGCGCCCCGGCAAGCTCCGCCGCCACCACCTCGCTCATCAGCGCGCCGCTCTCCTGTTCGATGCCCTTGGCGCAGATCAGCGCTGGCGTCCCGGGCTGCCAGCGCGCCGCCAGGTCTTGGCAGAGCGGGCGCAGGAATTGCGCCGGCGCCACCAGCAACACGGCGTCGGCATCGCAAACCTGGGCCAGTTCGGCAGTGGCTTTGATGGCCGGGTCGAGGGCCACGTCGGGCAAGAACATGGTGTTGCGCTGGCCCTCGTTGATGGCCTCGACCACCGCCGCCTCGCGGGCCCAGAGCACCACCTGCCGGCCCTGCAGGGCGGCGTTGGCGGCCAGCGCCGTGCCCCAGGCCCCGGCCCCGACGACGCCAATGCGCTGCAACTCAGCTTTCATCGCGGGCCGTAGTCGCGATCCACTTGTGCCACGCGAATGCGAAAGTCGGCAAACAGCTCGGCCTTGCCCAGCTCCTGGGCCTGGCGGTGGCCGGCATGGTCGCGCCAGGCCGCCAGCGCTTCGGCGTCGCGCCAGAATGACAGCGAGAGGAACTTGCCCGGCGTACCGCGGCTTTCGAAACGCTCGACCGAGATAAATCCGTCGACGCCCGCGAGCTCGGGCCGTAGCTCGGCTGCCAGATCGAAATAGCGATCCGCCATGCCTTCCTTGAGCGTGACTTCGAAAATAACTGCGATCATCTTTGCCGGCCTCGTCAGGGCGACACTAACTGACCGGCCGCCGGCCCTCTACAGAATAAATATCGCCCGGCCACTTGAAGCATGAGGAATTGACCACAGAGATGGGGTAATCGGCGCTGTGGGTGGCTACTATCCGAGCTTTTTGGACGTGGTGTGGTTGTTGCATCCCCAATGAGCGTTAAGGAGAGCAGCCACCCTCAGCGCCGATTACCCCATCTCTGTGGTTAACCTACGGAACCTTTCCACAGCCTGGCTGGTACGAAGCATAGCCGGAACGTCAGCAACACAATGTGTGCATCCCTTGGGGGTGATGGGGAGGGGGAGCGGGTGGCCCGGGGCAGTCACGAAACGGCCGCCGCGTCGAGGGGCCAGCGCGCCCGGGCGGCCACGTCGAGGGGATCGCAAAGACCGAGCGCCAGGCGCTCGACCCCGGCCCAGGCGATCATCGCCCCGTTGTCGGTGCAAAGTGCCGGCGGCGGCGCCACCATGGCGATGCCGTGTTGGGCCGCCACTTGCTCCAGCCGGCCGCGGATGGCGGCGTTGGCGGCGACGCCGCCGGCCACCACCAGGGTTCCACCACCGTGCTCGCGCAGCAGCACCTCGATGGCCCGGGCAGTGCGATCGGCCAGCACGTCGCTCACCGCGGCCTGGAACGAGGCGGCGACGTCCGCCACCTGGCCGGGCGAAAGCCCGTCCGGCGCCCCCGCCCCCAGGCCCTCGACCAAATGGCGCACCGCCGTCTTGAGGCCGGAAAACGAGAAATCGCAATTTTCCCGCCCCAGCATGGGCCGCGGCAGGTCGTAACAGGCCCGGCCCTCGGCGGCGGCGCGTTCGAGCGCCGGGCCGCCGGGATAGCCCAGGCCCAAAAGCTTGGCCGTCTTGTCGAAAGCCTCGCCCACGGCGTCGTCGATGGTGCCGCCCAGGCGGCGGTAGCGGCCCACGCCTAGGGCCACCAGCAGCTGGCAGTGGCCGCCCGAAAGCAACAGGCAGAGGAAGGGAAATTCGACCTCCGCCACCAGCCGCGCCGACAGCGCGTGCCCTTCCAGGTGGTTGACGGCGATCAGCGGCCGCCGGGCGGCGGCGGCGATGGCCTTGGCCGTCACCAGCCCGACCATGACGCCGCCCACCAGGCCGGGACCGGCGGTGGCGGCTATGGCGTCGAGCTCGGTAAAGTCCAGCCCAGCCTCCGCCATGGCCCGGGCGATGATGCCGTCGAGCTGCTCGACGTGGGCCCGGGCGGCGATCTCGGGCACCACGCCGCCATAGGGCCGGTGATCGTCGAGCTGCGACAGCACGATGTTGGCCAGCACCTCCCGGCCGCTGGTGACCACGGCGGCGGCGGTTTCGTCGCAGCTCGTCTCGATACCGAGGACGGCGCAGTCATGGCTGTTGGTCTGGGGCCCTGGCATGGCAATATTGCTTGCGCTTCACGGACCCAGGCTCTAGCACCACGACCATGCCTTCGCAACCACCCCCTCCCGCGCCATGACCGCCGCCCCCACGAATCCTACCCCGAGGGTGAGCCCGCGGCTGCGCATCGGCACCCGCGGCAGCCCGCTGGCCCTGGCCCAGGCCAACGAAGTGCGCCATCGGCTGACCGCCGCCCATGGCGATCTGCCGGCCCAGGCTATCGAGATCGTCGTCATCAGCACCAGCGGCGACCGGGTGCAGGACCGGCCGCTGGCCGAGATCGGCGGCAAGGGGCTGTTTACCCTGGAAATCGAGCAAGGATTGCTGTCGGGCGGCATCGATCTGGCGGTGCATTCGATGAAGGACATGCCCACCGAGCTGCCCGCTGGCCTCGACATTCCCTGCCTTTTGCCGCGCGAGGATGCGCGCGACGTGCTGATCAGCCAAAACGCCGCCGGGCTCGACGAATTGCCCCCCGGCGCCGTCATCGGCTCGGCCTCGCTGCGCCGCCGGGCCCAGTTGCTGCACCGCCGGCCCGATTTGCAAATGGTCAACTTCCGCGGCAACGTCGAGACCAGGCTGCAAAAGGTGGCGGCCGGCGAGGTCGACGCCACCTTGCTGGCGCTGGCCGGCCTCAAGCGACTGGGCCTGGCCGGGCGGGGCGAGATCGTGATCGAGCCCGAGGTCATGCTGCCGGCCGTCGCCCAGGGTGCCATCGGCATCGAGTGCCGCAGCGACGACACCCGCATCCTGGCCCTGCTGGCGCCGCTCAACGATGCCGCCACGGCCACCTGCGTGGCGGCCGAGAGAGGCCTGCTGGCGGCGCTGGACGGCTCCTGCCGCACGCCCATCGCCGGCCATGCCGTGTTGGCCGGCGAAGACCTGCATTTGCGCGCCCTGGTGCTGCGGCCCGACGGCAGCGAGATGCTGGAGACCGAACGCCGCGGAAAAGGAAACCAAGCCACGGCGCTGGGCCGTGACGCCGGCCAGGAACTGCGCCGCCGCGCCGGCCCCGACTTCTTCGTCGCAAGCTGAGCCCGGCGTGCGAATTCTCAACACCCGACCGCTCGAGGACGCCGCGGCGCTCGACGCGGCGCTGCGCGCCCGCGGCCACGAGGTGGTGGCGGCACCACTGCTGCAGATCCACCAGCTGCCCGAGGCCAGGCTCGAGCTGGATGGCGTTCAGGCGCTCGTGGCCACCAGCGCCAACGGCGTCCGGGCCCTGGCGGCCAGAATATCCGCCGCCACGGCGCTGCACGGCCTGCCGCTGCTGGCCGTCGGCGAGGCCAGCGCGCGCTCTGCCCGGGAGCTCGGTTTCAGGGACGTGAGCAGCGCCGCCGGCGACGTCGGCGATCTCGCCGAGCTGGTGCGCCGGCGCCTCGATCCCGCCGCCGGGCCGCTCTTGCAGGCGGCGGCGACGGTCCAGGCCGGCGATCTGGCGGGCCTGCTGGAAACGGCCGGGTTCGAGCTTCGCCGGGCCCTGCTCTACGAAGCCCGCCAGGCCGAGGCCCTGCCGCCGGCGGCGCGCCAGGCGCTGGCCGGGGGCGGCCTCGATGCCGTGGTGTTTTTCTCTCCCCGCAGCGCCGGCACCTTTGTTAAGTTGGTCCAAGCTGCGGACCTGGCGGCGGCGGTCGGGGATCTGGCTGCCTATTGCCTCAGCCGGGCCGTGGCCGAGGCGGCCGGCGGCCTGACGTGGCGCCGGATTTGGCTGGCGGCGCGGCCCGAACAGGCGGCGCTCTTGGAATTGATCGACGCCGGGACGGCGTGATGACCATAGACGACGAAGACAGCGAACAGCCCAGCCCGACCGAGGCGGCGGCGCCGGTGGGGCGGGGAGGGATCTGGTTGGCGCTGGCCACCATCGTGGCGGCGTTGCTGCTGTCGGCGGCCGTATCGCTCACCGCGCCCAGGCTTTCCCAATTGTTTGCCGACTGGCTGCCCGGCCAGCGCCAGGCCCAGCCCTCGCCCTTGGAGCAAAAAGTCGCGGCGCTCGACCAGCGCCTGGCCCGGCTCGAGGTGGCCCAGGCGGAAACTCTCGAGCGGGCCCAGGCGGCGGTTGCCGAAGGTGCCGCCCTGGGCCGGCAAGTTGCGACGTTGCGGCCCCAGGTGGCGGGCATCGGCGCTTTGACGAACCGCCTCGACAAGCTCGAAAGCCGGATCAAAGCTGTGGCCGCGCAAAACGAAAGGGCAGCGGATTCCGGCGATCCAGCTGCCCTGGCGGCCTTGGGCCAACGCTTGCGGGAGCTCGAGACGGCGGCGGCCGGACGCGGCGACGAGGCCCTGCGGGGCGGACGCGAAACGGCGGCGCTCAAGCAGCAACTGCATACCCTGGCCGCCGACCTGGCGAGCGCCCGGGCGGAGATCGCCGACCTGGCCCAGCGGCGCTCGCAGGGCGGCGGCAGCGGCGCCCTGGTGGCGCTGGCGCTGGGCCGGCTGCGCGATGCCGTTGGTAATCGGCCCTTCGCCGACCAACTGGCAGCGCTGCGCCAACTGATACCCGAGCCGGCGGCCGAAAGCGGATTCGAAGAAACCCTGAGCCAGTTGGAAAAGCGCGCCGGCGGCGTCGCCAGCCGGCCCGATCTGGCCCGGCGCTTTGCCGCCCTGGCCGGCCCCGCCGTGCGGGCCGGCGCCGGCCAAGACGAGGGCTGGCTGGCTGCCACCCGGCGGCGCCTCTCGGGCTTGGTTTCGCTGCGCCGCACGGGCCCAGCGGCGGGCAGCGGCGTCGAGGCCCGGGTGGCCCGGGCCGAAGCCGCCCTGGCGGAGGGCGACCTGGCGGCGGCGCTGGCCGAGGTAGCGGTGCTCGAAGGCGGCGCGGCGGAGGTTCTCGCACCCTGGCGCCGGGCGGCCAGTGACAGGCTGGCCGTCGAGAGCGCGCTGGCGGCCCTGGAAGCCCGCCTTCCCGATCTGCTGCAGGCCGCCGAGTCGCCCTGATGGCCCGCGCCCTCGCCGTTTTCATCCTGCTCGGGCTGGGAGCGCTGCTGGCGGCCTGGCTGGCCGACCATCCCGGCGACGTGGCCATCGACTGGCAGGGCTGGCGGCTCGAGACTTCCGTCGCCGTGGCGGCCGTGGCGCTGGCCTTGCTGTCCGTCGGCTTGGCCGCCGGCTATCGCTTCTGGCTCTGGCTGCGGCGCGCGCCGGCCGGCATCACCCGGGCCCGGGCGGCGGGCCGCGAGAGGCGGGGCTACGATGCCCTGGCCGAGGGCCTGGTGGCGGTGGCGGCCGGCGACGTGGCTGAATCGCGGCGCCTGGCGAGCCGCACCGAGGTGCTGCTCGGCAGGCCGCCGCTGGCGCTCTTGCTCTCGGCCCAGTCGGCCCAGTTGAGCGGCGACGAGGTGGCCACGGAACATCATTTCAAGGCCATGCTGGAACGCCCCGAGACGGAGTTCCTCGGCTTGCGCGGCCTGTTGGTCCAGGCCCGGCGCCAGGGCGACCGCCAGGCCGCGCTCAAGTATGCCCGCCGGGCCCATGCCCTCAAGCCCGGCTCGCCCTGGCTGCTGGACACGCAGGCCGCGGCCGGGCTGTGGGGCGAGGCCGAGAAGACGCTGGCGGCGGCCCAGCGCCAGCAGACGCTGGACCCGGCGCAGGGCCGGCGGCGCCGTGCCGTGACGCTGCTGGGCCAGGCGCAGGAAGCGGAACGCGGCGGTCAGGCCGGCCGGGCCGCCAAGCTGGCCGGCGCGGCCCACCAAGCGGCACCCGAGCTGGTACCGGCCGCCCTCATGGCGGCCCGCCTGACGGCGGCTGCCGGCCGCGCCCGCAAGGCCGCCAAGACCCTTGAACGGAGCTGGCGGGAAACCCCCCATCCCGAGCTCTGCGCCACCTGGCTGGCGCTGTGGCCGGGCGACGACGCGGCGCGCCGCCTGCGCCGTTTCCGCCGCCTGGAAGCGGCCCGGCCCGAACACTTCGAGTGCCGCCTGGCGCTGGCCGGCTTGCTGGTCGCGGCGCGGCACTTCGAGCAGGCGCGGCAAGAGTTGGCGCCCCTGCTGGGCCCCGCCGACGACCTGCCCGAGGCCCGGGTGTGCCGCCTCATGGCCGACCTCGAGGAAGCCGAGAACGGCCAAAGCGAGGTGGTGCGGGACTGGCTCCTGAAGACCGAAGCGGCGCCGCCTGAGGCCACCTGGGGCTGCCGGGGCTGCGGCCGGGCGGTGGCCGAATGGACGCCCAACTGCGGCCACTGCGGCGCCTTCGACAGCCTGCACTGGGCCCCGCCCGGGGCCCACCGCGAGCTCGCTGAAGCGAGCCCGGCCGGCCCGCCGCCGGCCGCCACCATCGCCCCGGCCGCCAACAACATTGACGCCGGCGCGACGCCGGAGTAGCGTCGCGCCCGCTTGGCCGCCCGCCACAGGCCGCAGTAGCTCAGGGGTAGAGCAACTGATTCGTAATCAGTAGGTCGGGGGTTCAAATCCTCCCTGCGGCACCAGAGTTTTCCGATATAAAACAATACATTAGCGATAGATCGATCGGCAACTGCATCCGCCGTGCTGGCCCGATTTCGTTTCGGGGTAACGCTGGGGGTAACAAAAGACGCTTCCCCACTGGGCTGATTTGGCCGAGCCCACCGCCGAGCCCTATTATGTCCCCACCCTCACCAACGCGGCGACCATCATGCAAAACACCAACGCCTGGGAAACGACCCTCGCGGGGCTGGCGCTCGCCGTCGCCGCAATAGGTAAAGAGCACGAGCCGACCGAGATCCTTGAGGGGAGGAGGCCTTTCAACGACCTTGCTGAGGCCGCTGTCGCTTGCTGCGACGCCCCAATGATCAAAATAAGGGGATTTGGCCTGTTGGTTGACGAGAAACGGCCTCTGGGACTCCAAAATGGACTCAGGAACGCCCTCA
>JASLXG010000134.1 GCA_030740435.1 Alphaproteobacteria bacterium
CGAAGGCATCATCATGGTCATCCACCCCGACGGCGAGAACCAGGGCCTGATGGATCTGGTGGCCGCCAGCCGCATGGACGTGGCCGATGCGGTGACGCCTTGGCCCATGACCAAGGTGCGCATCGGGGACTATTACGACCACTGGTGCCGGCCCGGGCACTTGACCATCCACGGCGGCATCCCGGAGATGCTGTTGCTGGAGGAATCCTCGACCTGGGAGGAGCTCGAGAGCTACATGGACGATTTCTTCCAGGCCGTGGCGCCGGGCCACCACTTCGTCGCCTCGATCGGCGACACCACGCCGCCCAATGCCGATTTCTCACGCCTCGAATACATCGGCGAGCGCATCGCCCGTGAGGGCAGCCTGCCGCTCAGGGCCGGCGACTTCCAGCCGCTCGGCGAGGCCGACATGGCCGCCGCCGCCCGGGCCACGGAACCGGCCGCGGCGCCCGAGGTGGAAGAAGCCTACCAGCGCATCACCGACGACGTGCTGGAGGGCGACGAGGAAGCCGTGCTGGTGCACGCCCGCGAGTTGCTCGACCAGGGCTTCGAGGCCGGCGACATCTTGAACAAGGGCATGCTGCCGGCCATGGACGTGATCGGCAGCCGCTTCAGCGACGGCACGGTGTTCATCCCCGAGGTGCTGCTTTCGGCCCGGGCCATGAACCAGGGGCTGGAGCTTTTGGAGCCCCACCTGGTGGGTGAAAGCGGGGGTCCGGGCAAGATCGTCATCGGCACGGTGAACGGCGATCTCCACGACATCGGCAAGAACATGGTGGTCAGCATGCTCAAGGGCGTGGGCTTCAAGGTGGTAGATCTGGGTGCCAACGTCGAGGTCGTCGAATTCGTCGAGGCGGTGCGCGACGAGCAACCCGACGTGCTGGGTCTGTCGGCGCTGCTCACCACCACCATGCCGCAGATCCGAGAGGTTATCGAGGGACTGGAGCATTCGCAGCTCAGGCGTAGCGTCAAGGTCATCATCGGTGGGGCGCCGGTGAACCAGAAGTTCGCCGACGACGCCGGCGCCGACGGCTACGCCCAGGACGCCGGCGAGGCCGTGACGCTGACCAAGAGGTTGCTGCTGGTTTAGCCGGGCCGCGCCGGTCAAACCGGGGATTTTCCCAGGCCGCGGCTGGCGGAACTCAGGCTAATCAGGTCGGCAATATCTTCCCCGACCGGCACCTACGTTGCCTTGCCAAGGCCCCGTTCGGACCCTTCCGGGGCTCTGGGCAAATTCGCTTCATCTTTGATAACCCATTGAAATATAGCCGTTTTTTTCGTCCGTGTAGCGCCCGTCACAGTGCTTGGCACAGTGCTTGCGAAGTCATCGGCAGATCGGAATGTGGCGCCCCGAACGGGCGCGTAACCCAGAGCCAAGAAGCGCGCCTCGAAGGGGCGCCACCAGGCTAGAACCGAGGTACTGACCGATGGCTATGTCAGTGAATACCAATGCCGGCGCCATGATTGCGCTGCAAAACTTGAGCAAGACCAACAAGGGTCTCGAAACCACGCAGTTGCGCGTCACCACCGGCCTCAAGGTAAATGGGCCCAAGGACGACGCCGCGACCTTCGCCATTGCCCAGAACATGCGCGGCGACATCGCCGGCATGCAAGCCGTCAAATTGGCCCTATCCATGGGCGAAGCCACGGTCAACGTGGCCATCTCGGCGGGCAAGGCGGTTTCCGACCTCTTGATCGAGATGAAGGCCAAGGTGGTGCAGGCCAACCAGGCCGGCTTGGACACCGATTCCATGACGGCGCTGAACAACGAATTCACCTCGCTCAGAGCCCAGCTCGACACCGTCGTGCTGAGCGCCGAGTTCAACGGCAAGAACCTGATCACCTCGGGCGCCACGGCGCTGGCCGTGCTCAGCACCGTCGAGGGCTCGACGATTGCCGTGTCGCAACAGATCATCGATGCCACCACGCTTGACGTGCAAAGCTCGAGCCTGACCGACACCACCGACGCCGGTACGGCGCTGACCCAAATCGACACGGCCATGGTGACGGTCTCGAACGCGCTGGCTTCGCTGGGCTCCTCGGCCAAACGGGTCGAGATCCAGGGCGAGTTCATGGTCCAGCTCGTCGACATCCTCAAGCAGGGCGTGGGCAATCTGGTCGATGCCGACCTGGCCGAGGAAAGCGCCAACCTGCAGTCGCTGCAGATCAAGCAACAGCTCGGCGTCCAGGCCTTGTCGATCGCCAACGCCGGACCGCAGTCGATCCTCCGGCTCTTCACCTAGTTCCGTATTCCCCGCCTACCCCTCCCCTGGGCCCCGCTTTGCGGGGCTTTTTTTTGCCTGCTATGCGATTTCTCTGAACAACGCTTGATTATCGAGTGATATTCGAATAGGTTGGCCCGAAAGGCCGCCAAGGGGGGCTCGCCATGCTGTCGCCGTTCAGCGAAGAGCACGACATTTTCCGCCATTCGTTACGCAGCTTCGTGGCCCGCGAGATCACGCCCAACGTACTCGACTGGGAGGCGGCCGGCCAGGTGCCGCGAAGCTATTTCGAACAACTCGGCGAGCTCGGTTTCCTGGGTCTGGCGCTCAGTCCTGACTATGGCGGCGGCGGCCAGGATTTCTGGTACACCACCATTTTCCTCGAGGAGATGATGCGCTGCGGCTCGATCGGCGTGGCGGTCAGCGCCATGGCGCACGCCGAGTTCGCCACCAAGGTGATCGACGCCGGCGGCTCGCCGGAGTTGCGCGAGAGCTACGTGCGGCCGGCGGCGGCGGGCCAACTGGTGGGCGCGCTGGGGGTCACCGAACCGGGTGCCGGCTCCGACGTGGCGGCGCTCGCCACCCGGGCCGAGCGCGACGGCGGCGAGTGGCTGATCAACGGCTCCAAGATCTTCATCTCCAACGGCTCCATCGCCGACTTCGTCACCACCGCCTGTCGCACCGGCGGTGCCGGCAGCGGCGGCATCTCGCTGATCGTGGTGCCCACCCAGACGCCCGGCTTCCGCACCGGGCGGCGGTTGCGGAAGCTGGGTACCCACGCCGCCGACACGGCCGAACTCTTCTTCGAGGACTGCCGGGTGCCGGGCGGCAACCTGGTGGGCGAGGAAAACCGGGGCTTTAGGCTGATCATGCAGGGCTTCGAGGGCGAACGCTTGGTTATCGCCGTGATGGCCACGGCCCAGATGCGCCTGATGTGGGAAGAGGCCCGGCGTTATGGCCATGAGCGCCACGCCTTCGGGCGTTCGCTCTTGGGCTTCCAGGTCTGGCGCCACCGCCTGGCCGACGTGCGCACCAAGATCGAGGCGGCCGAGGCGCTGACCTACCGCGCCATCGCCATGCACACGGAGGGCCAGGAGGCCAACGCCGAGATCTCCATGGCCAAGCTGTTCGCCACCGAGGCGGCCATCGAGGTGGCCCACGAGTGCGCCCAGATCTTCGGCGGCATGGGCTACATGGAGGAAAGCCTGATCGCGCGGCTGCACCGCGATACCTTGGCTTTCACGGTGGGCGCCGGCACTTCCGAGATGATGCGCGAGATCATCGCCAGCTCCTGTGGCCTGACGGGCCAGGCAGCATGAACCAGTCGTCGCCCTTTGAAGTCGTGGTCGCCGGCCTGGGCCAGACCGGGCCTTCGCCCGCCGACGGCCGCTCGATCGCCGGGATGGTGTTGCCGGCGGTACAGGCGGCGCTGGCCGATGCCGATCTCGGCTACGACGACATCGACGCCGTGGTGACGGCCTCGGTCGACCTCTTCGACGGCCTCACGGCCTCCAATATCGCCATCACCGAGGTCGTCGGCGCGGTCATGAAGCCCGAGACGCGCATCGCCGGCGACGGTCTGGCGGCGGCGCTGCACGCGGCCTGCCAGATCCGCGCCGGAGCCTATGAGGTGGTCCTGGTGGTGGCCCACGCCAAGCCCTCGATGGCCGACTTCCAGGACCTCAGCCAATGGGCCCTGGATCCCATCTTTCTGCAGCCCTTGGGCCTCGACTTTTTGGCCTGTGCCGGGTTGCAGGCCTCGGCCATGGCGGCCGCCGACCCCGAGGCCCCGGAGCGCTGGGCCGAGACCGCGGCACGCCGGCTGAATGCCGCCGACGGACAAAAAAAGCCTGCGACGGCGGCTGATGTTCTGGATTCGCCGCTGGTCGCCGCCCCCCTGCGCGCCGGCATGTGCGCGCCGCTGGCCGATGGCGCCGTTGCCGTGCTGCTGCGCGCCGGCGGCCCCGGTCCCCGGCTTGCCGGGCTGGGCCACGACCTCGATGTCCATCTGCCCGGCGACCGCGACCCGGCGGCCTGGCCGGGCCTGACGCGGGCCCTGGCGCGAGCCCTGAAAAGCGCCGGCCTGGCGGCCTCGGACCGCGCCTTCGATCTGGCCGAGCCTTCGTGCCTCTATGCCCACGAGGAGGAGCTTTTCATCGGCGCCACGGGGCTCGAGCCCAAGACCGAAATCTCGCCCGGCGGCGGCCTCTTCGGCGGGGCCGTACCGGTGGCGGCGGGGCTGGCGCGGCTGCTGGCGGCGGCCCAGCGCCTGCGCGCCGACCCCGCTTGTCGGCGCGCCCTGGTGCAGGGCAGTTGGGGCCCCGCCGGCCAGGGCCAGGTGGTGGCCATCATCAAGGCCGGGCCATGACGGAAGTCGCCGTCATCGGCAGCGGCCAGACCGACCACGGGCGCAAGCGCGACGACGTCTCGCAGCCCGAACTGGTGCGCCAGGCGGTGGCGCTGGCCCTGGCCGATGCCGCCATCGAGCCCGAGCGCCTGGACGCCGTGGTGATCTCCAACATGGAGCTCTTCGAGGGCCGGGCGCTACCTGAACTGTGGCTCGGCGAAGGCGCGTATGCCGCCCGCAAGCCCTGTTTGAAAGTCGCTACCGGCGGCACCTCGGGCACTTCGTCGTGCATCGCCGGCTATCACCAGGTGGCCTCGGGACTGTTCGACGTGGTGCTGGTGGTGGGCTTCGAGAAACATTCCGAAGGTCATACCCAGACCGGCATGGCGCTGACCGATCCCTTCTGGGACCGGGCCGTGGCGGCCGGCGCGCTGGGCAACTTCGCGCTTTCGATCTCGCAGTACATGGCCGAGCGCGGCGTGACCCAGGAACAGGCGGCCCGGGTTGCCGTCAAGGCCAGGCGGAACGCAGCGCGCAACCCCCATGCCCACCTGCAGATGCCCGATATTACCGTCGAAGAGGTCTTGGCCTCGAAGCTGCTGGCCCATCCCGTACACCTGCTGGACATGTGTCCCCAATCCGACGGCGCCGCCGCCATCGTGCTGGCCGGCGGCCAGACGGCGCGCCGGCTGTGCCCCCGTCCGGCCTGGATCAAGGCCGCCGAGACACGCCACGAACAGCCCTTCATCGGCGACATCGACCGCCGCCTGGCCAGCATGCGCACGCTGCGCGAGGCGGCCCGCTCGACCTACGCCAAGGCGGGGATCGCGGATCCGCTACGGGACCTGGACGTGGCCGAGATCTACGAGCCCGTAAGTTACGCCGAACTGGCCTGGTACGAGGCCCTGGGATTCTGTGCCGATGGCGAGGCCGGGCGCCTGATCGACGAAGGCGTGACGGAAATGGACGGGACCTTGCCGGTCAATCCCTCGGGCGGCGTCTTGTCGGCCAATCCTGTTGGCGCCTCGGGCGTCATCCGCGTCGCCGAGGCGGCCAAGCAGGTGCTGGGCCGGGCCGGCGAGCACCAGGTGGCGGGAGTCGAGACGGCGCTGGCCACCGGCTACGGCGTCTACGCCTGGGCCGACGCCCTGGTGCTGGGGGCGACGCCATGAACGAACGCATCAGCATCACCATCGAGATGGCCCAGAGCTGGGGCTACGCCTCGGGCGCCGCCATGGAGCGCTTCAGTGCCGGGCTTCGCGAGCGCCGCATCGAGGCGCTCAAATGCTCGGGCTGCGGCCGGCGTTATCTGCCGCCCCGGCCCTTCTGCGGCAACTGCCACCTGGAGCTGGACGACTGGGTGGCGGTGGCCGACGAGGGCAGCCTGGAGGCCTGGACCGTGGTCAACCTGCCCATGCTCGACGGCCGCACCGGCGAGATGCGCGAGGCGCCCTACGGCATGGGCCTGATCCGCCTCGACGGTGCCGACACCACGTTGAATCATTATCTCGATGTGGCCGATCCCGAGCACTTGGCCATCGGGCTTCGTGTCCAGGCGGTGTGGCGTGACGAGCTGCGTGGCGCCATGGACGACATCCTGCATTTCCGGGTGCTGACGGAGGGGCCATGATCCGCCACGAGAGCATCAATATTCCTTTCAACTATGCCGCCGGCCAGGCCGGCAGCGCCGTCTTGCTGGCCTTGCGTGACGAGGGCCGGATTTTGGCTGCGCGCTGCACCGCCTGCGACCGCGTCTCGGCTCCGGCCCGAGCCTTCTGCCCGGCCTGCGGCAGCGGCCATGTGGAATATGTCGAAGTTGGCCCGGGCGGCGAGCTCTTGGCCTGGACCGAACGCCCCGGCAAGGGGATGTTCGGTCTGGTCAAGCTCGACGGCGCCTCCTCGGCCGTGCTGCACCGCCTGTTGTGCAGCCCGGAGGAGGCGGTCGTCGGCCGCCGCTTCGAGGCCCGATTCGCCACGGAACGCCGGGGCCACATCCTCGATATCGAGGGCTTCGTTCCGGAGCAGGGCGAATGACCATCCGTAGCGAACGCGAGGGCCCGGTGCTGATCGTCACCATGGACCGGCCCGAGGCCCGCAACGCGCTGAGCCTGGCCATGCGCGAGGCCCTGATCGAGACCTGGCGGGATTTCCGCGACGATTCCGAACTCCGCGTCGCCATCCTCACCGGGGCCGGCGAAAAGTCGTTCTGCGCCGGCGCCGACCTCAAGGAAATCGGCGCCCATTATGCCGCCATGAGCCCCATCGAACGGCGCGAGCGCGGCGAGCGTGAGCCCGGCTTCGGCGGCCTGACGCGAAACCTGGACGTGGGCAAGCCGGTGATCGCCGCCATCAACGGCCACTGCCTGGCCGGCGGCCTGGAACTGGCGCTGGCCTCGGACATCCGCATCGCCGCCGAACACGCAACCTTCGGGCTGACGGAGGTGCGTTGGGGCCTGCTGCCGGGGGGCGGCGGCACGCAACGATTGCCGCGCCTGGTGCCGCTGGGCCTGGCGCTCGAGGTGCTGCTCACGGCCCAGCCCATCGACGCCGGCCGGGCTTTGGCCGCCGGCCTGGTCAACCAGGTGGTAGCGGCCGACAAGCTGCTTGAAGCGGCCCGCGAAATGGCCGGCCACATCGCCGCCAACGCGCCGCTGGCGGTGCAGGCGGTGCGGGCGGCGGCGCTTCGGGGGCTGCATCTTTCGCTCGATGACGGGCTGCGGCTGGAGCAGTTCTACGCCGAGCCCTTGCGCCAGAGCGAGGACGTCCAGGAGGGCTTGAAGGCCTTCGCCGAGAAGCGCCCGCCCCGCTTCGTGGGAAAATAGAGATCGGGAGACAAAATCATGTCGTACGAAGACATCACGACCCACCAGGAAGGCCCCATCCTGCGCCTGACGCTGAACCGGCCGGCCAAACTGAACGCCATCAGCAGGGCCATGCTGCGCGAGATCCGCGAGGCCGTGACGGCCGCCGCCGAGGATCCGGAAAGCCGCGTCGTGTTGCTCGATTCGGCCTCCGACCGGGCCTTCTGCGCCGGCATCGACGTGGCCTACGTCAAGGACCTCGACGCCTTCGGCACGCGCCAGGTGGGGCGCGAGCTGCACAGCACCTTCTATCACCTGCGCACCACCGAGATTCCCGTGGTTTGCGTCATCGACGGGCTCTGCCTCGGCGCCGGGCTGGAGATGGCACTGAGCTGCGACTTCATGATCTGCTCGGACCGCGCCACTTTCGGCCTGCCCAACATCCACCGCGGCATCCCGGCCATCGTCGAGGCGGCGCTGCTGCCCATCGCCGTGGGTCTTCAGGGCGCGCGCGAGCTTTGTTATCTGGGCGAGAACTGGAACGCCGACAAGGCGCTGCTGCGCGGCCTGGTCAACAAGGTCGTGGCACCCCAGGAACTCGCCGCCGAAGCCGAGGCGCTGTGCCTCAAGCTTGCCGACAAGAGCCCGCTGGCGCTGGGCACGCAGAAGGAAATCATCCACGCCTGGATGACCACCGACGTCGAGGCGGCCATCGAGTTCTCCATCAACACGGTGGTGCTGAACTGGCTCACTGACGACCAGAAAGAAGGCATGGGGTCGTTCCTGGAGGGCCGCGAAGCCACCTTCAAGGGTACCTGAGCATGGCCTCCGACCGAACCATCATCACCTGCGCCCTGACCGGCGCCCAGCAGGGCAAGGCCGCCAACCCGGCGCTGCCCGAACAGCCCGACGAGATCATCGCCCAGGGCCTCGAGGCCTGGCGCGCCGGGGCGGCGATCCTGCACCTGCACGCGCGTGACGAAAACGGCAAGGCGAGCGGCGAACCAGCAATCTTTCGGCAAATCACCGAGGGCCTCAGGGAAGCCGGCTGCGACGCGATCTTGAACCTTTCCACGGGCGGAGCCGTGGCCGGCCTGAGCATCGAACAGCGCCTCGCCGTGGTGCCCGAGCTGAAACCCGAGATCGCCTCGTTTTCGGTCGGCGGCGGCTCCATGCTGGGGCGCTGGGACGAGAGCGCCGGAGAATGGATTAACGACCGCTTCGTGACGCTGTTTTCCAGCCATGCCGAACTGGAGCGCGTGGCCCGGCTGTTTAAGGACAACGGCACCCGGCCCGAGCTCGAGGTCTACCACTCCGGCATGCTCAACAACATCGCCGCCCTCGATGCCCGCGGGGTCTTGCAAAAGCCCTTGCTGGTCAACCTGGTCACCGGCATCCCCGGCGAATGCAACCCGGGCACGGTGCGCAATCTGCTCTATCTCGTCGACCACCTGCCACCGGGAAGCTGCTGGCTGGTAGCGGCCATCGGCGCGCGCAACCACTACCGTCTGCTGGGCGCCGTGGTGGCCATGGGCGGTCACGTGCGCGTCGGCCTGGAGGACAATCTTTACCTCGAGCGCGGCCGCCTGGCGGCCTCCAACGGCGAGATCGTCGAGAAGGCGGTTCGCATCCTGCACGACTTGGGCGGCGAGCCGGCCAGCCCAACGGATGCTCGCCAGATTCTCGAGCTCAAGGGGGGCCAACGATAATGGCTTCGGATCGCCTCGCCATCGACGCCTGGGCCACGCTGATCACGCCCGAGGGCGCCACGCGCTGGCCCGAGGACTACCTGCGCATCTTCCGAAAATACAAGTCGCCGCGCATCCAGTTCGAGGGCCAGACCATCGCCGAGATGGTGGCCGACATGGACGCCTCCAACATCGACCGCTGCATCCTCTCGGCCTTCTACCACAAGGACCTGGCGGTGATTTCCAACGACGAGGTGGCGGAATTCGTGCGCCAGTATCCCGACCGCTTCGTCGGTGCCGGGACGGTCAACGTAATGCGCAAGCCCATGGACGTGGCGCGTGAGATCGAACGCCAGGTGAATGATCTCGGCATGTGCGCCATCCGCCTCGAGCCCTACATGTACGGCGACAGCACCCAAGGCCTGGCCCCCACCGACAAGCACTACTGGCCGGTCTACGTCAAATGCGTGGAACTCGGCGTGCCGGTCTGCATCCAGGTCGGCCACACCGGGCCGACGCTGCCTTCGGAATGCGGCCGGCCCATCCATCTCGACGAGGTGGCGCTGGCTTTTCCCGAGCTCAAGATCGTGGGCTGCCACCTGGGCCAGCCCTGGCACGACGAGATGATGATCCTGGCCTGGAAGCACGACAACATCTTCATCGAGACCTCGGCCCGCCTGCCCAAGCACTGGCCGCCCTCGTTCGTCGAGTTCGTCCAGGGCCGCGGCCAGGACAAGGTGATCTGGGCCATCGACTACCCGCTGCTGCCCTTTGCCCGAACCCTCGACGAGCTCGAGCCGCTGGGGCTGCCCGACGGCATCTACCGCAAGCTGGTGCGCGACAACGCCGCCAGCGTGTTCAACATCGATCTTGGATCCCCATCCGCATAGGTGAAACTCATGACCCGCGAACGCATCGCCATCGACGCCTGGGCGTCTTATGTCAGCCCCGAAGGCGCCAAGCTGTGGCCCGCCGATTACCTGCACATCTTCAAGAAGTACAACTCGCCCCGCATCATCTACGAAGGCCAGCCCTTCGAGGCCATGATCACCGAGATGGACGCCGCCGGGGTCGACCGCTGCATCCTTTCGGCCTTCTACCACAAGGACACGGCCGTCATTTCCAACGATGATGTGGCGGCTTTCGTGGAAAAATACCCCGACCGCTTCACCGGCGCCGGCACCGTCAACATTCTGCAAAAGCCCATGGACGTGGCGCGCGAATGCGAACGCCTGGTGAATGATCTGAAGATGTGCGCCATCCGCCTCGAGCCCTACATGTACGGCGACGGCACCCAAGGCCTGGCGCCCACCGACAAGCATTACTGGCCGGTCTATATGAAATGCGTCGAGCTCGGCGTGCCGGTTTGCATCCAGGTCGGTCACACCGGGCCGACGCTGCCTTCGGAATGCGGCCGGCCGATCTATCTCGACGAGGTGGCGCTGGCTTTTCCCGAACTCAAGATCGTGGGCTGCCACCTGGGCCAGCCCTGGCACGAGGAGATGATGATCCTGGCCTGGAAGCACGACAACATCTACATCGAGACCTCGGCCCGCACGCCCAAGCACTGGCCGTCCTCGTTCGTCGACTTCGTCAAGGGCCGGGGCCGCGAGAAAGTGCTGTGGGCCACCGACTATCCGCTGCTCAACTTCGAACGCACCTTGGCCGAACTCGAGGTCATGGACCTGGGCGAGGACGTCTTTCGCAAGATCGTGCGCCAGAACGCCATCAAGGTCTTCGGCCTCGAAGGCCTGGACTAGGGACCATGCCCCGCGTCGCCGCACCCCCTCCCCAACCCTCCCCCAGCATTGGTTTTGTGGGGGAGGGGGCTAAAGGGCCGGGTGTTGCTACCTCCCGCCCCCGGGACGCTAAGGCGTGCACACATCTTCGAGTGCCCAGCCTTATAAAGCATGGAGAATTGACCACAGAGGCACAGAGGCACAGAGAGAGTTTTCAGAGTGCGCCGCGCCAGAGCCTTCCTAAGCCCCCGCTTCTCCACGGGTCTCAGCCGCTTCACCAGAGATTACCTTGCCGAGGCAGGCGCCAGGAAGCCTCCTTGGCGATAACGCCGACCGGCGGCCGGCGCGGTCAGCCTCTTGGCAAATCTCTGTGTCTCTGTGCCTCTGTGGTGAAACTACCTGACCGTCCCACAGCCCAACTGGTGCGAGGCATAGCGGCAACGTCGATAACACGATGTGTGCATGTCTTGGCCCTGGGGCGGGATAGGAAGGGGGAATGACGAATGGGAAAGGAGCCGGCAAAATGTCCGAGACCCTGCTGATCGACAAAACCGACGGCGTGGCGACGCTGACGCTGAACCGGCCCGACCGTCTCAACACCATAAACTTCGAGATGCTCGAGGCGCTGATCAAAGCGCTCGACGACATGGCGGCCGACGAGGCGGTGCGCACGGTGGTGTTGACGGGCAGCGGCGATACCTTTTGTGCCGGTGCCGACATCGACCGCGAGGACCAGAGCGCCGACCGCGGCCGCCTGGAGTGGCAGGATATCGTCGAGCGCTACCTGCACCCGGTCACCCAGATCGTGGGGCTTTGGAAACCCGTCATCACGGTCTGCAAAGGCACCGTCTTCGGCGGCGGCATGGGGCTGGCCATGGCGTCGGACTTGCGTATCGCATCGGACGATTCGCGCTATTGCGCGCCCTTCATCAAGCTGGCGCTGACCGGCTGCGACATGTCGACGGGATATTTCCTGCCCCGCCTGGTGGGCCTGGGCCGGGCCACCGAGATGATGATGACGGGCCGCGTGGTGGAGGCCGTTGAAGCCGGCCGCTCGGGCCTGGTGACCGAGGTGGTGCCCCGGGCAGAACTCGACGGGCGGGTGGCGGAACTGGCTCGCGCTTTCGCCGAGGGGCCGCCGCGGGCCTTGGCCATGACCAAGCAAGGCATCCGCCGCTCGCTCGATCGTGACATGGCGGCCGAGTTCGATTACGAGCTCTATTCCCAGGTGCAACTGCTGCAAGGCGACGATTTCCAGGAAGGCGTCGCCGCCTTCTTCGAGAAGCGACCGCCGAATTTCACCGGACGCTAGGAAAAAAACTGCCATGAGCGATGACCTGTTGAGCCCCGAGGAGTTGCAGTTCCGCGACAGCGTACACAGCTTCGTCGAGCGCGAGATCGTGCCCAACGCCACCAAGTGGGACCTTGGCGAGCGCTACCCGCGCGAGCTCTTCCCGGTGTTCGCCGACCTGGGCTGGATGGGCGTTGCCGTGCCCGAGGAGTTCGGTGGCTCGGGCGGCGGCTCGGTGCTCTACGCCATCCTTTGCCGCGAGTTGGCACGGGGCTCGGCGGCCATTGCGCTCGGCCTTTACGTCCATACCGCGCTGGCCATTCCGGGCATTTATCTTCTGGGCAATGACGAACAGCGCAAACGCTGGCTGCCGGCCGCCCTGAAGGGCGAGAAGATCGGTTGCTGGGCCTACGCCGAAGCGGGTTCCGGCAGCGACGTCTCGGCCGTCTCGACACGCGCCCGCGAGGACGGCAACGGCTGGGTGTTACAGGGCTCGAAGCTTTACATCACCAACGCCACTTTTGCCGATTTCATGATCGTGGTGGCCTCGACCAATCCCGAACAGGGACTCAAGGGCCTCTCGATGTTCATCGTCGAGGCCGACAACCCCGGTGTCAGCGTCGGCGCGCCCATGAACAAGCTGGGCATGGGTGCATCGGAAATGGGCGAGATCGTGCTCGATGATTGCCGCCTGCCGGCCGATGCCCTGCTGGGCCCCGCAGAGGGCGGCTTCATCAAGGCACTGAAGGTGCTGGTGCTGGGCCGCATCGCGGCCTCGGGCTTCAGCGTCGGCCTGGGCCGGGCGGCCCTGGAGGAAGCCACCGGCTATACCCGCCAGCGCGTCCAGTTCGGCAAGCCCCTGGTGGCCCAGCAGTTCATCCGCTTCACCCTGGCCGAGATGGCCACCCGCCTCGAGGCGGCCTGGCAGATGACGCTGCACGCGGCCCGCCTGGTCGATGCCGGCAAGCCCTTCGATCGCGAGGCCTCGATGGCCAAGCTGTTTGCCTCCGAGACCTCGACCTGGGCCTGCGAGCGCACCATGCAGCTCTGTGGCGCCCAGGGTTTCATGCGCGAGAGCAATGCCCAGCGCTTCTACCGCGACTGCAAGGTCAACGAGCTGGGTGAGGGTACCAGCGAGATCCAGCGCGAAAATATCTTTAGGGCTTTGGAGTCTTAGGGTGGGAGTCCAAGAACGCCGCCAGCGCGAACGCGAGGCCCGGCGGGGATCGGTGCTCGACGCCACCCGGGCGCTGGTGCTGGAGCGCGGCTTCAACGGCACCACCACGAAGCAGATCGCGGCGCGTTGCGAGCTATCAGAAGCGACGCTGTTCTTTTATTTCCAGAACAAGGACGAGATTTTTCTTTCCCTCTTGTTCGAGGGCATCGAATACACCGGCCGCTTCCTCGACGAGCTGGTCGCCGCCGAGCTCGAACCGCGCCAGAAGCTCGAGCGCCTGTGGCACTTCTATTCCGAGATCAACGACGAGCATCCCGAATACGTCCACCTGTTCGGCTACCTGGCCCGGCCTCAGGCCACGAAGCAGGTGACCGACGAGGTGCGCCACGAGATCGCGCGCCGCACCGGCGACAACTTCCGCCGCCTGGCCGCCATCTTCGCCGAGACCGTGGGCCAGCACCGGGCCCGCCTGGTGGCCGACTTGATGTGGGGCAGCTTCATCGGCCTGATGACGCTGAAGGATACGCGTGGCAACCTGGGCGCGCCGGTGCATCCCAACCCGGCCGAGCTCAAGGCCGCCTTCGAGATCCTCATGGACGGTATCGGCCAAACGCTCGACCAGGGAGAAGCCGAATGACCACCATGCTGGCGGCCCGCCTGCACGAGGCGGGAAAACCGCTACAGATCGACGAGGTGGCGGTGCCCGAGCCGGCGGCCGGCGAGGTTCTGGTCAAGGTCAAGGCCTGCGGCCTTTGCGGCACCGACATTCACCTGGCCATCGTCGGCGACCTGCCGGTGAGCTACACGCCGATCACGCTGGGCCACGAGAGCGCCGGCTCTGTGGCGGCACTGGGCCCGGGCGTCGAGGACTTCTTCGCCGAAGGGGACCGTGTGGCGCTCTATCCCTCGGCCTCATGCGGGCGCTGCCGATATTGCCTGGGCGGGCGGGAATCGCTTTGCGCCGCCAGCCAAGTCTACGGCATGGCCCGCGAAGGTGGCCTGGCCGAATACATCACGGCGCCGGCCCGGTCGCTGCTGAGATTGCCGGCCGTCGTGCCCTTCGACGTCGGCGCCGTGGTTACCGACGGCATCGCCACGCCCTTCCACGCGCTGCGCGCCCGCGGCCGGCTGCAACCGGGCGAGACGGTCGGCGTCTTCGGCTGCGGCGGCCTGGGCACCCACGCCATCCAGTTCGCCCGCCTGATGGGGGCGGCCGGTATCATAGCTGTCGACATCGACGGCCCGGCGCGGGAGCGCGCCCTGGAGCTCGGCGCCGATCTGGCCCTCGATCCCGGCGACGACGGCGCGGCCAAGCAGATCCGCCGCCAACTGGGCCGCGGCCTCGACCTGGCGCTTGAATTCGTGGGCCGCGCCGACACCGTCGAATTGGCGCTACGCTGCCTCGACAAGGCCGGCCGCCTGGTCGTCGTCGGCGTCGGCATGGAGCGGCCCAAGCTTCCGCCACTGGCCGCCTTCGTCGGCCTCGAGCAGGCCGTGCTGGGCTCCTTCGGCATGGACCGGGCCGACATCGAGGACATTTATTCCTTGATCGTGGCCGGTCGTATCGATCTTTCCGAATCGGTTTCGGCGCGATACCCGTTGGCCGAGGCAGACGCGGCGCTCAAACGCCTGGCCAGCAAGGAGGCCGGCGTCGTGCGGGTTGTGGTCGAGCCTTGATCCCGGGCGGCTGGCGCTCTGCACTGCTGCTGCCCCTGGTGCTCTCGGCCGGGAACGCCGAGGCAAAAATGGACGGCGAGGTAGCGGCCAAGGCACTGGACCGCGATACCCGCTGCGCCATCGGCCGCGGACGGCGTTGCGGCAACGAGTTGGCTATTCAGCGGGGGCTTTTCGAGACCGGCCTCAGGCCGATTTTCCCCGCCGACCTGAGCTGCCGCGACATCGACGAACAGTGGGCCATTTCCTACACCGCCAAGCGCGGCCGCGAGGCCTACCACGGCGGCATCGACATGCCGGCACCCTGGGGCACGCCGATCATCGCCGCCGCCGCCGGCCGGGTGGTGGGCAAGTACCGCGGCAAAAACAGCTACCGCGGCATCGAGATCGTGCTGCGCCATAGCCCCGAGCAGACGGGTTTGCCGTTCTGGATCTACACCCAGTACACGCATTTTTCCCAGATGCCGAAACTTGAGGTCGGCCAGCGCGTGGCGCTCGGCGAAGTCCTCGGCCCGACGGGCAACAGCGGGCGCGGCCGGACGCCCAACGTGCAAAACCCCAGGCGCCGACCGGCCATTCATTTCGCGGTCTTCTATAGCCGGAGCTCCAAATACGTGGCGCGCAAAAACAAGATCATCCCCCTCGATGGCCGCTGGATGGATCCCAACGCACTCTTTCGCAAGACCCCGCCGTTCGATTCCCGAGCCATGAAGGCGCTGCCGGCGACCGAGAAAAAGGTGCCGATTGCGGTCATGCTCGACGACGGCGAGATCATCCCCGCCGGCAGCAGGATCGTCTGGCCCTATTTGTGCTCGCGCCGGTGAGTTTCCGCTGACGCTTGGCTGCGAAGTTAAGAAACTGGGGTAGAAACCAAGAAAGTGGGGGTCAGAGTCGGTTTTCAAGAAAAACTGACTCTAAAACTGAACTCTGACCCCAGTTTTTTGCGGCTACGCTGGGGGCCTGGGCGCCGGGAATGCAGAACGCGAGGGAGAGCGGGCCAATGAGACCTGAACGGACGATGCTCGTCAGCGGCGCCTCGCGCGGCATCGGCGCGGCGACGGCGCGGCTGGCGGCGCGCAAGGGCTGGGCGGTTGCGCTCAACTACCGATCACAGCGCCAAGAAGCCGAGGCGCTGGTCAGGGAAATCGAGGCCGCCGGCGGCGTCGCTGCAGCCATCCCTGCCGATCTCGGCGCCGAAGCCGAGATCGTGGCCATGTTCGAGGCCGCCGACCGGCTGCTGCCGCCGTTGGGCTGTCTCGTCAACAACGCCGCCCGGGCCGCGCCCCATCGCATGCGGCTGGTGGAGATGGAGGCGGGCGAGATCGAACAGCTGCTGGCGGTAAATGTGACCGGGGCGATGATCGCCTGCCGCGAGGCGGTGCGGCGGATGTCCACCGCCAGCGGTGGGCGCGGCGGCTCGGTGGTCAACGTATCCTCGCTGGCGGCCAAGCACGGGGCGCCTTCGCTCTATCTCCACTACGCCGCCTCGAAGGGCGCCATGGACACCTTCACCTGGGGCCTGGCGCGCGAGGTGGCCGGCGAAGGCGTGCGTGTCAACGCGGTGCGCCCCGGCCTGATCGACACCGAGATTCACGCCCGCGCCGGCATGCCAGGAAGGATCGAGAAAGTCGGCCCGAAACTGCCGATGGGCCGCGCCGGCAGCGCCGAGGAGGTGGCGCAGGCGGTAATCTGGCTAGCCTCCGACGACGCCTCATATGTCACCGGCGCGCTTTTGGATGTGGGCGGCGGCGCCTGATTCGCCTCAGTTCAATTGCTTAGGCAGCCAGGTCGCCACTTCCGGCACGGCGATCAGCAGCGCCAGCACCAGAAGCTCGATGAGCACGAAAGGCAGGGCCGAGCGCACCACCTGGCCCAGCGTGACTTCGAAGGGTGCCACCCCCTTCATGACGTAGAGCAAGAGCCCAAAGGGCGGCGTCAGCAGGCTGATCTCCATGGTGATCAGCATCAGTACCATCAGCCAGATGACGTCGATGTGGAAGATGACCTGCAGCGAATTCGAACTCATCAGGAAGAAGGGCAGCGTCAGCAGCAGCATGCTGACCTGGTCCATGAAGGCGCCGAGGAAAAGCAGCACCCCCATCATGATGATGACCACCATCAGCGGTGTCAGGTCGAGCGAAGTGACCTGGCGCAACAGGCCGTCGGTGGCGCCCGAGTTCGATAGCGCCTGACTGAAGACCAGCGAGCCGGCGATGATGAACAAAATCATGGTGTTGATCTTGGCGGTCTCGCGCAGCGAGATGGCGATGGCGCGCCAGGTGAAGTCGGCCCCGTCGATGCCGGAGATCCGGATAATGTTCTTAAAGAGGCGGAAGAAATAACAGGCCCCCAGCGAGGCCAGGCAGCCCAGCGCCGCCGCCTCGGTGGGCGCCGCGATCTTGAAGAAGATGGAGCCCACGACGACCACGAAGATGACGAAAAGCGGCAGGATATAGACCAGGAACGGCAGCACCCGGTTGATGCGGCGACGGTGGGGCCCCTCGTAGCTCACGCTCCAACGCCTGCGGCCGCCGAAGTTGAGTGCCGCCGTGACCGGCTCGTCCAGCACGCTTTCGTCGGGCGCGTAGGTCGGCGCCAGCGCCGGGTTGAGGATGCAGCGCCCCACGACGTAGGCGAAAAAAAGCAGCGCCATGAGAATTCCCGGCACGATGCCGGCGATCAAAAGCTGCGCCACCGACTGCTCGGCCAGGCTGGCCAGCAGCACCGCCAGGGCCGAGGGCGGGATCAGCATGGCGATGCCGCCCACCGCCATGATCGGCCCCATGGCGATCGAGGGGTGATAGCCGCGCCTGACCATGTCGGGCAGCAGCACCGAGCCCAGGATGGCGGTGTTGGCGATGGTCGAGCCCGAGAGCGAGGAAAAGATGGTGCCGCCGACGATCGAGACCACCGAGAGCCGTCCCGGCACGCGCGCGATCATGCGGTCGATGGCACCGATGGCCTTGAAGGCGACCCCGGTCTGCAAGAGGATCTCGCCCATCAGCAGGAAAAGCGCGATCGGTGCCAGGGTGAACTTGATGGCGTTGTTGAATTCCAACGGCATGAACACCAGGCCGATGTCGCCGTTGATGAAGAGGTAGGTGCCGAGCACGTTGGCGGCGAAGAACGAGAGCGCCACCGGCAGGCCGAGGAACATGAAGGCGCAGACCGTGCCCAGCATCAGGCTCAGGGCGAAATACCACTCCATGGTTCAGAAACCGGTTTCCTTGGTGGCCATCGCCTCCTCGGTGACGATCTCTTCGGCGCGGCGCAGCCGCAGCAGGAACTCGATGGCCAGGAGAAAAAACGAGGCCGCGAAGACGGCCATCATGTACCAGTTTTCGATGCGCAAATTCTTGTCGGGAATGGTGCCGTCTTCGAACTCGGATATGGCCGCGCGGGTGCCGTAATAGCACAGCAGCAGACAGAGCGCCGCACCGCCCACGTCCAGCAGCCGTTCGAGCTTGGTCGCGAAATTCTTGGGCAGCGTCGAGGAAAGCACATCGACGCGGACATGGGCACCTTGTTGCAAGACCCAGGGCGCGCCGATGAAGACGCCGATATAGAGCACGTACTCAACCCCTTCATAGAGCCACCACATGCTGCCCAATTGGAATTTCACGAGAAAGAGGTTGAGCGGGATGAGGACCGCATAAGCTCCGATGGAAATCGCCACCAGCCAGATCAAAAACAGAATCAGCCGGTTGAACCCGGCCTCGAAGAGATCTATTTGCCTGCCCATCGAGCGGCCTGCGCTGGAATGTGTCTGCTGCCTAGCCGAACGGGGGCGGCGGGATTAGCGCCACCCCCGCGGCGGAAACGATCGCAGACCTACTTGGAGAACATTTTCTTGAGCTTGGGCCCGTGCACGGGGCTAAGCTCGAGAACCTGGGCCCAGCCGGTCGACTTGGCCGTGGACAACCACTTTTCGCGATCCGCACCGGTCAGCGTGATGGCCGTCAGGCCCTGGCTGAGGGTTTTGTCGTTCTGCTTCTTGAGCAGCGCCTTGAAATTGGCGCCGCCGGTCTCGGAGCGGGCCTCGTACTCCAGGCCGACCTTGGTCAACAGATCCTGCTGCGCCTTGGTCAAGCCATTCCAACTCTTGAGGTTGATGACGGTGTGCAGCGGCGCCTGGTAGAAGCCGGGCTCGACCCGGTACTTGGTCACCTTGACCCAGGACGGCACCCAGCCCAAGGCCGGCCAGCCGTAGCCCTGCACCGTGTTGTTTTCCATGTAGGTATAGATCTGGGCCAGGTTGGAGCGCTGAACGGTGGCGCCGAGCGCCGTGAAGAAGGGCTTGTAGATGGGCGAGATGCGCAGATGCAGGCCTTTCAGGTCGGGCCCGCTGATCTTCTTGTTGAGCCAGAGATGGAAGGGCCCGAAATCGTGGTGCCGGGCCAGGTAGTGGATGTTCTTTTCGTGAAACAGCTTCTGCAGATAGTCCATGGCGCCGCTCTTGCGCAGCTCGGCGTAGGAGTAGTCCGAAAAGCGCAGCGAAGCCCCCTCGATCAGCACGTTGCCGAAGTAGCCCTCGGTGCAGCCCACTACGTCATAGGCGCCCTTGGCCATTTTCTGGGTCAGCGTGAAGGGGCTGCCGATGGCCGGTGCGCCGCCGATCAGTTTGATCTGCACGACGCCCTTGCCGCGCTTGTTGATCTCGTCGATCATCGCCGACCAGGGCTTGGTGACCGGGCTTCCGATGGGGAAGCAACTGGCGCCGTTGAGGGTCGCCTCCGCGGCCTGGGCCGACATACCGCCAGACGACGCCACAACCGCCAACGTGCCGACGCCGAGGATCATTCCGATTTTCTTCAACACTTTCTACCCTCCCTTGGTTGCCAATTACGTGATTTCCCTGTGGCCCGAATTCTATGGGGCGTGGGCGGCGAAGTCTACAAACTCCCCGTGGTGGGTAGATCACGAAGTCGAAACAGGTCACAATGCCGGCCAATAATGGAAAACAGGGTGTGTATATGACTGGGAATGTGTTGGAGGTGAGAGACGTCACCCGTTCGTTCGGTGGCGTCTCGGCGCTCCGGGGCGTGAGCGCCAAGGCCGTCTCGAGCGAGATCCTTTCGATCATCGGCCCCAACGGCGCCGGCAAGACGACACTGATCAACGGCGTCAACGGGGTCTATCCACCGGACCAGGGCACGGTCATCCTCAACGACGTCGACATCACCGGGCTCAAACCCTACCAGGTGGCCCGCCAGGGCATTGCCCGCACCTTCCAGAACGTGGCGCTGTTTCCCGGCATGACGGTGCTGGACAACATCATGCTGGGGCGCAACATCCTGATGAAGACCGGCGTGCTGAGTTGCGGCCTGTTTTGGGGTGCCACCAAGCGCGAGGAAATCGAGCACCGCAGCGCCGTCGAGGACATCATCGACTTCCTGGCCATCACCGACATCCGCTCGACGCCGGCCGGGGCGCTGCCGCTGGGCTTGCAGAAACGCGTCGAGCTGGGCCGGGCCCTGGCCGCCGAGCCCGGTGTGTTGCTGCTCGACGAGCCGATGGGCGGCATGAACCTGGAGGAGCGCGAATCCATGGCGCGCTACATCCTCGACATGCGCGACCTGACCGACACCGTCGTGGTTCTCATCGAACACGACATGGGCGTGGTCATGGACATCTCGGATCGCGTCATCGTACTCGATCAGGGCGAAAAAATTTCGGAAGGAACACCGGACCAGGTGCGCGACGATCAGGTGGTGGTCGAGGCCTACCTGGGGAAGCCCCACGCAGCGTAAGCGGGCCAAGGAGAGCATCGCGATGCCTGATACCATACCCAAATTCCTCACGGAGAACGCTCGCACGCGGCCCGACGACGATGCCATGCGCGAAAAGGAATTCGGCATCTGGCAAACCTATTCCTGGCGCGACTATGCCGAGGAGGTGCGGCGCCTGGCCTGCGGCCTGGCGGAACTCGGCTTCAAACGCGGCGACAAAGTGGCGATCATCGGCGACAACCGGCCCAAGCTCTATTTCGCCATGCTGGCGGCGCAGTCGCTGGGCGGCATCTCGGTGGCGCTCTACCAGGACAGCATCGCCAAGGAGCTGAACTACGTCATTCACCATTCCGAGGCCCGCTTCGTGATCGCCGAGGACGAGGAACAGGTTGACAAGCTTTATGAAATCAAGGACCAGATTCCGCACGTCGAACGCGTGGTCTATTACTACCCCCGGGGCCTCGAGTTGAACGACGATCCCTGGCTCATCCAACTGGCCGAGGTGCAGGAGCGCGGCGACGCCTTTGCCGCCCGAGAGCCCGACTACTTCGCCAGCGAACTGGCCCAGGGCCAGAGCGACGACGTTTGCATGTACAGCTACACGTCGGGCACCACCGGCATGCCCAAGGGCGTGATGTTGACGCACGGCAACATCCTGATGGTCGTGCACGGCACTATCGAGCTCGAAAACATGACCGCCGACGACATCGTCATGGCCTATCTGCCGATGGCCTGGATCGGCGACTATTTCCTCTCGGTCGGCACCGCCGTGGTGGCCGGCATGGCGGTCTGCTGCCCGGAATCGCCGGAGACGCTGTCGCGCGACTTCCGCGAGAGCGGCCCCACCGTGACGGTGGCGCCGCCGGCTGTCTGGGAAGGGCTGCTGACCCGCATCCAGGTGCGCATGGAAGATGCCGACTGGCTTAAGCGAGGCCTTTTCAACGCCGCCATGAATCTCGCGCTGAAGGTCGAGCGCATGCAGCAGGCCGGCACGCCGGTGCCGGCCGGGCAGCGTTTTCTCAACTGGCTCGGCGAATACCTGGTGCGCCAGCCGCTCCGGGACCTGATCGGCAACGTCAAGGTGCGCATCGCCTACACCGGTGGCGCGCCGCTGGGCCCCGACACCTTCGATTACATCCGGGCGCTGGGCGTCAATCTCAAGCAGCTCTATGGCCTCACCGAATCGTCCTCGGCCTGCGTTTACCAGCCCGATGGCGAAGCCAACTCCGAGACCGTGGGCCGGCCCCTGCCCAACGTCGACGTCAAGATCGGCGAAAACGGCGAGATCTATCTCCGCGGCAAGCACGTCTTCGTGGGTTATTACAAGAACGAGGAGGCCACCCGCGAGACCCTCGACGCCGAGGGCTGGCTGGCCTCGGGCGATGCCGGTTTCATGGACGAGAGCGGCCACCTCAAGGTCATCGACCGGGCCAAGGACGTGAGCAAACTGGCCGACGGCACCCTGTTCGCGCCGCAGTTCATCGAGAACAAGCTCAAGTTCTCGCTCTACATCAAGGAAGCCGTGGTTTTCGGCAAGGATCTCGACTACGTCACGGCGATGATCAACATCGAGCTTGATGCCCTGGAGAACTGGGCCGAACGCAGCGCCATCAACTACAGCGGCTACCGGGACCTGTCGCAAAAGCCCGAGGTTTACGAGCTGATCCGCGCCGAGATCGGCCGCATCAACGAGACGCTGGGCCACGACGAGGCATTGCGCGGCGCCCAGATCCGGCGCTTCCTCATCCTGAGCAAGGAGCTGGATGCCGACGACGGCGAGATCACCCGCACCCGCAAGATCAGGCGCAGCGTCATCGCCGAGCGCTATGGCGATCTCTTCGATGCGCTTTACGGCGGTGCCGACGAGGTCCACAGCGAGGTCACGGTGACCTACGAGGACGGCAGCACGGGCGTCATCAAGAGCGACCTGCGCATTCTCGGCGTCGATGATGGGGTGGAGGCCAAGGCGGCCTGAGTGAGACAACAACGGCCAGAGGGCCGTTAGTTTTTGGGGAGACAGGCGTGGATCCTATATATGTCGTTGAATTGATGCTCAATGGGCTGTTGGTGGGCTCGCTCTATGCCATCATCGCGCTGGGCTTCGTGCTCATCTACAAGGCCTCCGACGTGATCAATTTCGCCCAGGGCGAATTCGTCATGTTCGCGGGCTACGTCATCGCCTTTTTCCTGCTCTCGATGGAACTGCCGCTGTGGGGTGCGGCGATCCTGGCGGTGGTGGTGATGGTGGTGGTGGGTTATGCCGTCGAGTGGCTGGTGCTGCAGCACCTGATCGGGCGCCCGGTGGTGGCGGTGATCATGGCCACCATCGGCCTGGCCTCGTTCCTCCAGGGCCTGGCCCAGTTCCTCTTCGGCATCGAGACCCGCAACGTGCCGCTGCCCATCAGCGACGATCCCATCTTCATCGGCGACGTGCTGCTCAATCGCGTCGAACTGATCGCCGCCGTGCTGGCCGGCCTGGGCTTCGCCGCCATCGGCTGGTTCTTCGTCAAAAGCCGCAGCGGCATCGCGCTCAGGGCCATCGCCGACGACCAGCAGGTGTCGCAGGCCATGGGCATCGATGTGCGCAAGTATTTCGCCCTGGCCTGGGCCATCGCCGGCATCGTGGCGTTGCTGGGCGGCATCTTCTGGGGCAATGCCACCGGGGTCGACGTGCAATTGGCGCTGATCGGCCTGAAAGTCTTTCCGGTGGTCATCCTGGGCGGCCTCGACAGCATCGTCGGCGCCATCATCGCCGGCCTCGTCGTCGGCCTGGTGGAGAGTATGGCGGCCGGCTTCATCGATCCCATCGTGGGCGGTGGCACCAAGGACCTGACGCCCTACGTGCTGATGATCCTGGTGCTGATGATCAGACCCTACGGCCTCTTCGGCAAAGAGATCATCGAGAGGGTCTAGGGCCGTGATCAACCGCGAAACCGGAACCTTCAAACGCAGCTTCGGCGAGGACCTGGCGCTCTACCGGGTGCCGCTGCCGAGGATCGTCATGACCCTGATCGTGCTTTGGGTCTTCGTCGGCTTTCCCCTGGTGGGCTCGGAATACTGGCTCGGCATGGCCAATCTTTTGGGCATCGCTTGCCTGGGGGCGCTGGGGCTCAACATCCTGATCGGCTACACCGGCCAGATCTCGGTGGGCCATGCCGCCTTCATGTCGGTGGGAGCCTACTCTGCTGCCGTCTTGATGCGTGAGTTCGACATGCCCTGGGTATTTGCCATGATCGGCGGCGGCTGCTCGGCCGCCATCGTGGGCATGTTCTTCGGCATCCCGTCGCTACGCATCAAGGGCCTTTACTTGGCCGTTGCCACACTGGCGGCCCAGCTCATCATCGAATGGATCATCAATCACTGGGGCTGGCTCAGCGGCGGCGCCCAGGGCTCGATCTACGTCAAGGCACCGGTCCTCTGGTACGGCTTCGCCGACGGCCAGATTCTGACGATGAAGCTCGAGGAGAACATTCACTTCTATTTCCTCATCTACATCGTGCTGGCGCTGGGCATCCTCTTTGCCCTCAACCTCTTCCGCTCGCACCTGGGACGGGCCTTCATTGCGGTGCGCGATCGCGACATCGCGGCCGAGATCATTGGCGTCAACATCTTCAAGGTCAAGCTGATCGCCTTCGGCATTGCCTCGTTCTATGCCGGCGTCACCGGCGTGCTCTATACCTATTATTACTCCATCGCCAACTTCGAGATGTTCTCGCTGGGCATCTCGATACAGTTCCTGGCCATGGTCATCATCGGCGGCCTGGGCTCGATCCTGGGATCGATCTTCGGCGGCGTCTTCATCACCATGCTGCCGATCGTATTGGATTTCATGCTGCGCGGCGTCGGCGGCAGCATTTTCGGCTGGGACGACGCCACGGTGTCGTCCTTCCTGCCGCAGTGGCAGCTAATGCTGTTTGGCGGCTTGATCATGTTCTTCCTGGTCGTCGAACCGGACGGCCTCAGCAAACTTTGGCGGAACTTTACGGACTATTTCAAGGTTTGGCCGTTCCCCTACCTTTAAAGAAGCGTATGAATTAGAGTGGGGTTGGGAGACTAAAGACCCTAGCTAGCAAAATAAAAGGGGTATACGTCATGCAGTCAAATACAATGAGTAAAGTAATGCGGTCAATGATGGTGGCAGGCCTCGGGCTGTTGCTGTCGGTCGCGGCGGCCGGTGTCGCCCAGGCCAAGGAATTCGTTCTCGGATTCCAGTGCGACCGTTCGGGTCCCACCCAGACCGTGGGTGCCTTCCTTTGTGACGGCGTGCACGACTATTTCCGTCTGGTCAACAAGCAGGGGAAATTCGGCGCCGGCAATTCGGTGCGGGTTTTTGAGATCGACATCGCCTACAACACACCGCGCGGCGTCGAGGCCTATGAGCGTCACAAAGCGGCGGGGGCGCTGACCTATATGATCTGGGGCACGCCCATCACCTATGCCCTGACGCCGAAGCTGCACAAGGACCATATTCCGGGAACCTCGCCCGGATTCGGCAGCGCCGGAGCCGCCAACGGCAAGGAATTCCCCTACCTCTTCCCCATGGCCGCGACCTATTGGTCGCAGATGGCGGGAGCGGTCAAGTTCATGCAGGACAAGTGGAAAGCGGCCGGTAAATCGGGCCAACCGAAAGTCGCCTATCTCTTCTACGACAATCCGGCCGGGCGCGAGCCGTTGCCGGTGCTGCGCGATCTGCAAAAGCAGCTCGGCTTCACGTTGCGTGAATTCGCCGTGCCGCCGCCAGCCGTCGAGATGCGGCCGCAAGTGCTGGATATCGTGCGCAACTACAAGGCCGACTGGGTTATCGCCCATCTCTTCGGCCGGGCACCCGGCATTTCGATCAAGGAGTTGTCACGGCTTCGCTTTCCCATGAATCGCATCATCAGCTTCGTTTGGGGCGGCGCCGAAGCCGATATCAACGTAGCCGGATGGAAAACCGCGCAGGGCTACCAATCGCTGCAGTTCGCGGGTGTGGGCCAGGACCATCAAATCATCCGGGACATCAAAAAAATGTACCAGGATGAGGGCAAAGCCCCGCCCATGGACAAGATGAAGATCAGCGTTTTCTACAACCGCGGTATCTTGATCGGTGCCTTCCACGCCGAGGCCATTGCCAATGCCATCAAGAAGCATGGCAACAACATCACCGGCGAGCACACCAAAGAAGGCTTCGAGAACATCCGCAACTTCGCCATGGGCAACTTCGCTCCGCCCGTCAGCGTCACCCCGGAGGATCACGAAGGTGGCGGCTGGGTTCAGGTTTGGGAGGTTAAAGGCGATAAATGGGTGCCGGCATCCAAATGGATGGCGCCCTACCGCGACGTGGTCATGAAACACGTCCGGGCTACCAAGTACAAAAAGTAGTCGTCATCGCAGTACCAGTTCCGCTGGCGGGAGTTGGTTCCCGTCAGCGGAGCGCCTGCTTACCGGGGCCGAAGCATGCTGACGCTGAATAACGTCGAGGTCATCTTCGACAA
>JASLXG010000135.1 GCA_030740435.1 Alphaproteobacteria bacterium
ACGAAACGTCCAATCCGGCATAGTACTTCATGGCTGCTCTCCTTAACGCTTCTTGTGGCTGGAACATCCAGACCACGTTCCAAAAGCTCGGAGAGTAGCCACCCTCAGCGCCGATTACCCCATCTCTGTGGTCAATTCTCCCTGCTTCAAGTGGCTGGGCACTCGAAGATGTGCGCCTGCATTGGCATCAAGGGGGAGGGGGACACTTTTCTTCACAGGCTCTGCGGCGGAAATGATGGTGCGAGACCTTGCCGACCCCGCCTCAGGCGTGGATCACCCGTCCGCCGGCGTCGAGCGCCGCCTCCTTGAGCGCCTCGGCCAGCGTCGGGTGGGCGTGGCAGATCCGCGCCACGTCCTCGGCCGCGCCGCCAAACGCCATCACCGCCACGGCTTCGTGGATCAGCGTGCCGGCGTCGGGCCCCAGGATGTGGACACCCAGGATGCGGTCCGTCTTGGCATCGGCCAGGACTTTTACAAAGCCGTCGGTCTCGCCGAGACAACGGGCGTAGCCGTTGGCCGAAAAGGCGAATTTTCCCTTGCTGTAGTCGACGCCGGCCTCTTTCAAGGCCTCCTCCGTCTGGCCCACGCCGGCACCCTGGGGCGAGGTGTAGATGACGCCGGGCACCAGATCGTAATCGACGTGGCCGGCCTGGCCGGCCATGGTCTCGACGCAGGCCACGCCGTCCTCCTCGGCCTTGTGGGCCAGCATGGGGCCCCGGACTACGTCGCCGATGGCGAAGACCCCGTCGACGTTGGTGGCAAAGCCGCCATCGATACCGATGAAGCCCTGGGCATCGCGGGCCACGCCCAGCTCGTCCAGGCCCAGGCCGTCGGTGAAGGGCCGGCGGCCGACCGATACCAGCACCACGTCGCAGTCGATTTTTTCTGCGTCGCCGCCTTTTACCGGCTCCAGGCTCAGCGTGACTTTGTTTTTCAAAGCCTTGGCGGCCGTCACCTTGGCGCCCAGCTTGAAGGTCATGCCCTGTTTCTTGAGGCTGCGCTGCAGCGTCTTGGCTATCTCCAGATCCAAGGGCGGCGTGATGCGGTCGAGGAACTCGACGACGGTCACCTGCGAGCCCAGCCGGCGCCAAACCGAGCCCAGTTCCAGGCCGATGAAGCCGGCCCCGATGACCACCAGGCGTTTCGGTACTTTTTTCAGTGCCAGCGCGCCGGTCGAGGAAACGATCTGCTTTTCGTCGACCTCGACGCCGGCCAGCGGCGAGACATCGGAGCCCGTGGCGATGATTATTTTCCCGGCGGCCAGCGTCTGTTCGCTTTTGCCGCTTTTGACCGCCACTTTGCCCGGCGCCGCGATACGCGCCGTGCCCTCGATGTGCGCCACCTTGTTTTTCTTGAAAAGGTAGGCCACGCCCGCGGTGAGGTCGCCGACGATCTTTTCCTTGCGCCCCATCAGTGCCTTGAGGTCGAGGCTGACTTGGGCCTTGATGCCGTGGTCGGCAAAACCGTGGCTGGCCTCGGCGAACAACTCCGACGAGCGCAACAAGGCCTTCGAGGGGATGCAGCCGACATTCAGGCAGGTGCCGCCAAGGGCTGCGCGCTTTTCCACGCAGGCCACCGTCATGCCGAGTTGGGCGGCACGGATGGCGGCCACGTAGCCGCCCGGGCCGCCGCCGATGACCACCAGGTCGTAGGAATTCTCGCTCATGCTTGCGCCCCGCCCCACTAGAGATCGAGCAAAATTCGTTGCGGATCCTCGATGCACTCCTTGACCCGGACCAGGAAGGTCACGGCCTCGCGGCCGTCGACGATGCGGTGGTCGTAGCTCAGCGCCAGGTACATCATGGGCCGCACCTCGACGGCATCACCCACCGCCATGGGCCGGGGCTGGATCTTGTGCATGCCCAGGATGCCGGACTGCGGCGGGTTGAGGATGGGCGTCGACAGCAGCGAGCCGTAGACGCCGCCGTTGGTGATGGTGAAGGTGCCGCCCGACATCTCATCCAAGGTGAGTTTGCCATCGCGGGCGCGGCGGCCGAGTTCGCCGATTTCGGTCTCGACGTCTGCAAAACTCTTTTCGTCGGCATCGCGCAGCACCGGCACCACCAGGCCCTGAGGCGTGCCCACGGCGACACCGATGTCGTAGTAGTTCTTGTAGACCAGGTCGTCGCCCTCGATCTCGGCGTTGACGGCCGGGATCTCTTGCAGCGCCACGACGCAGGCCTTGAGGAAAAAGGACATGAAGCCCAGCCGCACGCCGTGGCGTTTTTCGAAGTCGTCGCGGTAGTCGCGCCTGAGCGCCATCACCGCCGACATGTCGGCCTCGTTGAAGGTGGTCAGCATGGCGGCCGTGTTCTGGGCCGCCTTGAGGCGTTCGGCGATGGTGCGCCTGAGCCGCGTCATGCGCACCCGTTCCTCGCGCTCGGCCCGGGGCCGGGGGCCTGAGGGCGCGGCCGGCGCGGCCGGCGTGGCCGGCGCAGGAGCCGCCGCCTTGGCCTCGATGAACTGCAGCACGTCGCCCTTGGTCAAGCGCCCGCCCTTGCCCGTGCCGCTGATGGCGGCGGGATCCAGGGAATGTTCCTCGACCAGCTTGCGCACGGCCGGCGACAAAGGTGGCGCGGCCACTGGCTCAGCCACTGGGGCGGCCGCCTCGGCGGCGGGCGGGTCTGGTTTGACGACTTCGGGTTGCGCCGCCGCCGGCGCCACCGCCGCCACCTCGCCCTCGGCGATGACGCCCAACAGCGCCCCCACCTCGACCGTGGCATCGACCTCGGCGGCTATCTCGGCCAGGCTTCCCGAGGCCGTGGCATAGACCTCGAGCGAGACCTTGTCGGTCTCCAGCTCCAACAGCGGCTCGTCGGCGACGACGCTGTCGCCCACCGCCTTGAACCACTTCGCCACCGTCGCCTCGGTTATCGATTCGCCGAGGCTGGGAACCCTTATTTCCGTTGCCATTACCCGCCTTCCCGTTTGCCTCGGAGCACCAGCGCCGCCTCGACGAGGTTTTGCTGCTGTTTGTTGTGGAGCTTGATGGTACCCGGTGCCGGGGCCGACATCTCGGGCCGGCCGGCATAGCTCGGGCGGCCGGCTTTGTGCCCGATGCCGGCCAATACCGCCTCGATGCGCCGATCGACGAAGTTCCAGGCCCCCATGTTCTCCGGCTCTTCCTGGCACCATACTATGTCGGCCTTGGGAAAGCGTGCCAGTTCCTTGGTCAGGGCCTTGGCCGGGAAAGGATAGAGTTGCTCCAGGCGCAGCATGTAGACATCGTCGATGCCCAGCTTCTCGCGTTCGGCAAAAAGGTCGTAATAGACCTTGCCGGAACAGAGCACGACGCGGCGGATTTTGGCGTCCGACTTGAGATCCGAACTCCCGTCCCAGAGCACCTGGTGGAACGAGCTTCCCAGGGCGAAATCCGAGAGCGGCGAAATCGCCTGGCGATGCCGGAGCAGCGACTTCGGCGTCATCAAGATCAGCGGCTTGCGGAAATCGCGGTGGATCTGACGCCTCAGGATATGGAAGTAGCTGGCCGGCGTGGTGCAGTTGGCCACCTGCATGTTGTCTTCGGCACAGATCTGCAAATAGCGCTCGAGGCGGGCCGAGGAGTGCTCCGGCCCCTGGCCCTCCTGGCCGTGGGGCAGCAGCATGACCAGGCCCGACATGCGCAGCCACTTGGTCTCGCCCGAGGCCAGGAACTGGTCGATGATGACCTGGGCGCCGTTGGCGAAATCGCCGAACTGGGCCTCCCACAGCACCAGGGCCCGGGGCTCGGCCAGGGTGAAGCCGTATTCGAAGCCCAGCACGGCGGCCTCGGAGAGCATGCTGTCGATGACCTCGAACTTGGCCTGGCGCGGGGCGATATTGTTGAGGGGGATGTATTTCTGCTCGTTGGTCTGGTCGGTCAGCACGGCGTGGCGCTGGGAAAACGTGCCGCGGCCCGAGTCCTGGCCGCTGAGCCGCACCGGCACGCCCTCGAGTAAAAGGTTGCCAAAGGCCAGCGCCTCGCCGGTGGCCCAATCGATGCCGCCGCCGGCCTCCAGGTTCTGGCGCTTGGTTTTCAACAGTCGCTCGACCGTGCGGTGCAGGTTGAAATCCTCGGGCACCCGGGTCAGGGCCCGGCCGACGGTTTCCAGGGCCAGCTTGCCGGCCTCGGTGCGGCCCCGGCGGTCCTCGCCGTGGGCCACCGTGAAATCGGACCAGCGGCCCTCCAGCCAGTCGGCCTTGTTGGGCTTGTAGCCCTTGGCGGCTTCGAATTCGAGCTGCAGGTGGTCGTGGTGTTCCTTGACCATGGCCTCGGACTGGACCTCGGCAAAGCTGCCCTCCTCGGCCAGGCGGCGGGCGTAAAGCTGGCGCGAGCTCGGGTGCTGGGCGATCTTGCGGTACATGATGGGCTGGGTGAAGGCCGGCTCGTCGCCCTCGTTGTGGCCGTGGCGGCGGTAGCAGAACATGTCGACGACCACGTCCTGGCCGAATTCCTGGCGGAACTCGGTGGCCATGCGGGCCACGTGGACCACCGATTCGGGATCGTCGCCGTTGACGTGCAGGATCGGCGCCTGGACCATCTTGGCCACGTCCGAGGGATAGGGGGAGGATCGCGAATAAATCGGCGCCGTGGTGAAGCCGATCTGGTTGTTGACGATGATGTGGATGGTGCCGCCGGTACGGTAGCCGTGCAACTGCGACATGCCAAAGCATTCGGCCACCAGCCCCTGGCCAGCAAAGGCGGCATCGCCGTGCATCAGCACCGCCAGCACCTGGCGCCGCTCATCATCCCCCAGTTGCCCCTGCTTGGCCCGGCTCCGGCCCAGCACCACCGGATTGACGGCTTCCAGGTGCGAGGGGTTGGGCAACAGCGAGAGGTGGATGGCCTGGCCGTCGGTTTCGCGATCGGACGAGGTGCCGAGGTGGTATTTTACGTCGCCCGAGCCCTGCACGTCGTCGGGGTTGGCCGGCATGCCCTCGAATTCCGAGAACATGGCGGTATGGGCCTTGTGCATGATGTTGGCCAGCACATTGAGCCGGCCGCGGTGGGGCATGCCCAGGCCGATCTCCACCACGCCGAGTTGCGAGGCCCGGCGGATGATGGCCTCCAGCGCCGGGATCAGCGATTCGCTGCCATCGAGACCAAAGCGTTTGGTGCCCGGGTACTTGAGATGGAGGAAGCGCTCGAAGCCCTCGGACTCGGTCAACTGGCGCAGGATCTTGAGCTTGCCTTCGCCGGTGAAGTTGGCGTGGTACTCCTGGTTCTCGATGCGCATCTGGATCCAGGACTTCTGGTCGGGATCCTGGATGTGCATGAATTCGTAGCCGATGGTGCCGCAGTAGGTAAGGCGCAGGATCTCGATGATTTCCCGCAGCGTCGCCGTTTCCAGGCCCAGCACGTGGTCGATGAAGATGGGCCGGTCGAGGTCGGCTTCCGTGAAGCCATAGTTCTGAAAGTCCAGTTCGGGATGGTATTCGCGGGCCTCCAGCCCCAAGGGATCGAGATCGGCGATCAGATGGCCGCGCACGCGGTAGACACGGATCATCATCAGCGCCCGGATGGAATCGAGCGTCGCCGCCCGGCCTTCGAGGCCGCTGGCCGCCGCCCGGGCCGGTAACTCGCCGTCTTCGATGGCAAACAGCCCGCGCCGGCCCCAGCTCGGGCCGCGGGCCGCGGCCTCGACGGCCTCGGCCTCGTCGCCAAGTTCGGCGAAGAACTGCTGCCAGCCGAAGTCGACGGCCTGGGGGTTTTCCTTGAAGCGGGCGTGCAGGTTCTCGATGAAGGCGCCGCTGGCGCCCGAGAGAAACGAGACCTTGTCCAAGCCGTTCGCCATCGTCATCCCCCCCTCGCTTGAGACCCAGCGGCCCCCCGGCCTACATCATATCGGCCAGCGTGGTGCCGATGCTGGCCGGCGAATCGGCGACGGCGATGCCGGCGCCGCGCAGTGCCTCGATCTTGTCCTCGGCACCGCCCTTGCCACCCGAGATGATGGCGCCGGCATGGCCCATGCGCTTGCCCGGCGGTGCGGTGCGTCCGGCGATGAAGCTGACCGTCGGTTTCTTGGTCTTGTTGGCCTTGATGAACTCGGCCGCCTCTTCTTCGGCGCTGCCGCCGATCTCGCCGATCATGACGATGGCCTCGGTCTCGTCGTCGGCCAGGAACATCTCCAGGCAGTCGACGAAGTTGGTGCCATTGATGGGATCGCCACCGATGCCGATGCAGGTGGTCTGGCCCAGCCCCACGGCCGTGGTCTGGCCCACCGCCTCGTAGGTCAGCGTGCCCGAACGCGAGACGATGCCGACCCGACCGCGTTGGTGAATGTGGCCCGGCATGATGCCGATCTTGCACTCGCCCGGCGTGATGACGCCCGGGCAATTGGGACCGACCAGGCGGGACGCGGATCCCGCCAGGGCCCTTTTCACCCGCACCATGTCCTGCACCGGCACGCCTTCGGTGATGGTCACCACCAGCTCGAGGCCGGCGTCGATGGCCTCGAGGATGGCGTCGGCGGCGAAGGGCGGCGGCACATAAATAACGCTTGCCGTGGCCCCGGTGGCCGTCACCGCCTCGGCCACGGTATCGAAGACCGGCAGCTCCAGGTGGTTCGAGCCGCCCTTGCCCGGCGTCACGCCGCCGACCATGTTGGTGCCGTAGGCGATGGCCTGTTCGGAATGGAAGGTGCCCTGGGCGCCGGTGAAGCCCTGGCAGATGACACGGGTGTCGCTGTTGACCATGACCGCCATTACTTGGCCTCCTTGACCGCTTTGACCACCTTTTCGGCGGCGTCGCCGAGATCGTCACCGGACAGGATGGGCAGGCCTGAATCAGCCAGTATCTGCTTGCCCAGATCGACGTTGGTGCCTTCCAGGCGGACCACCAGGGGCACGCCGATGCTAACCTCCTTGGCCGCCGCCACGATGCCCTCGGCAATCACGTCGCAACGCATGATGCCGCCGAAGATGTTCACCAGAATTCCTTCGACGTTGGGGTCGGAAAGAATGATCTTGAAGGCTTCGGTGACGCGGTCGCGGTCGGCGCCGCCGCCGACGTCGAGAAAGTTGGCCGGCGACCCGCCATAGAGCTTGATGATGTCCATGGTGGCCATGGCCAGGCCGGCCCCGTTGACCATGCAGCCGATGGAGCCGTCGAGCTTGATGTAGCTGAGCTCGTGTTCGGCGGCCTCGAGCTCGGCCGGGTCCTCTTCGCTCTCGTCGCGCAAGTCAGCGATGTCGGGCCGGCGGTAAAGCGCGTTGTCGTCGAAGTTCATCTTGGCATCCAGCGCCATCACCTCGCCCGCCTTGGTGACCACCAGCGGGTTGATCTCGATGAGGCTGGCATCGGTCTCGCTGAAGGCGCTGTAGAGCGCCATCAGGAACTTGACCGCGGCGCCCACCTGCTTGCCCTCGAGCTCCAGGCCGAAGGCGATGCGCCGCGCGTGAAAGGCCTGCAGCCCGGTGGCCGGATCGATGGAGACGAACTGGATCTTCTCGGGCGTCTTGGCCGCCACCTCCTCGATGTCCATGCCGCCCTCGGTCGAGGCCATGATGGTCACCCGGCTGGTGCCGCGGTCGATCAGCATGCTGAGGTAGAGCTCGCGGGCGATGTCGCAGCCCTGCTCGATATAGACGCGCTTGACCTCCTTGCCTGCCGGGCCGGTTTGGTGCGTGACCAGGGTCATGCCCAGGATGTCGTGGGCCGCCTGCGTGGCCTCGTCGAGCGACTTGACGACCTTGACGCCGCCGCCCTTGCCGCGGCCGCCGGCGTGGATCTGGGCCTTGACCACCCAGACCGGGCCGCCCAGTTCCTCGGCCGCCGCCCGGGCCTCGTCGACGGTGAAGGCCACCCGGCCCTCGGGCACGACGACGCCGTATTTGGCGAACAGCTCCTTGGCCTGGTGTTCGTGAATGTTCATGGCTTCCCCCGGGCGGTCTCGGGCCGCGACTACTTGGGCTTGGACTTCGACTGCTTGGTCTTGCGCCGCGCCGGGCGCTTGGCTTTGGGCCTTTTCTTGACCAGCGAGGGATCGAGGCGCTTGACCACGCGCAGCAGCTCGCGCACGGCGCCAACCGATTTGCCCAGCGCCGCCTTCTCGCTCTTGTTGAGTTCGATTTCGACGACCCTCTCGACGCCGCCGGCACCGATCACCGCCGGCACGCCGACGTAGATGTCCCTGATTCCGTACTGGCCGCTGAGATAGGCGGCGCAGGGCAGCACGCGCTTCTTGTCGCGCAGATAGGATTCGGCCATCTGGATGGCGGCGCTGGCCGGGGCGTAATAGGCCGAGCCGGTTTTCAGCAAGCCGACGATCTCGGCCCCGCCGTCGCGCGTGCGCTGGACGATCTCGTCGAGACGCTGGCGCTTGATCCAACCCATCTTGACGAGATCCGGCAGCGGAATGCCCGAGACCGTCGAATAGCGCGGCAGCGGCACCATGGTATCGCCGTGGCCGCCCAGCACGAAGGCCGTGACGTCCTCCACCGAGACCTGCATCTCGGCCGCCAGGAAGTGGCGAAAGCGTGCCGAATCGAGCACCCCGGCCATACCCACGACACGATTGTGCGGCAAGCCCGAAACCTCGCGCAGCACCCAGACCATGGCATCCAGCGGATTGGTGATACAGATGACGAAGGCGCCGGGGGCGTGACGTTTGATGCCATCGCCCACGGCCCGCATGACACGGGTGTTGATCTCGATCAGGTCGTCGCGGCTCATGCCCGGCTTTCGCGCCACACCGGCCGTGACGATGATGACGTCGGCGCCGCGGATGCCGGCATAGCCCTGGGTGCCGGTAAAGCCGGCGTCGAAACCTTCGACCGGGGCGGACTGGGCGATGTCCAGCGACTTGCCCTGGGGCAGGCCTTTGACGATGTCGAACATGACGACGTCGCCAAGCTCCTTGAGCCCGGCCAGATGGGCCAGTGTGCCGCCGATGTTGCCGCCGCCGATGAGTGCGAGTTTATTACGCGCCATCACGTCCTCCATAAGCTCCGCGCCCCTCCCGGCGCGACGCCATGAGATGAGTTGAACCGCCTTCGAAGTGTTCCGCTACCTAGCGCGAATCGTCAGGCGCCGCAAGGCCGCAGGCGCGGCGGGGCGGTCAGGAATCGGTTTTGCCGCCATGATGTTCCTTGTGGTTCATCTTGTGATGCTTGTCGTGCTCGTGCCCGCCGCCCTTGTGCATGTCATCGTGGTGCTGCCCGCCCATGGCGCCGACGGCCAAGATGGGTACCGTGATTTCGACCCGCCCGGCCTTCTCGAAGGTCAGCACGAGCGCCAACTCGCCGCCCTTTTCCAGCGGTGCCACCAGCTTCATCAGCATCACGTGCAGGCCGCCGGGCCGGAAGACCACAGGGGCGCCGGGCGGCACCTCGACGGCTTTGATTCGCCTCATGCGCATGACGCCCTCTTTCGAAACGTGGGTGTGGAACTGGGCCTTGGCCGCGGCCGGGGTTTCCACCGCCACCAGGCGGTCGGCTTTGCTCCCGAGATTATGCACGGTTATGTAGGCGGCGCCGTTCCGCGCCATCTTGCCGGCCGAGGCCCGGGCCCAGGCGTGCCCCACCATGATCTCGCCGGCCTGCCATTCGGCGGCCAGGGCCGAGGGCGTGATGGCGGCGAGAAGCAACAGGGCATAGACGGCTCGAAACATCGAAATTCTCCTTGGGGCAGTCGGCCCCCCTTGAATTACCCCCGATGGTGAACATATTGTCCGCCAAACCGGCAAAACCAACAGTTCATTTCGCGAGGGCTTGTCCGCCATGGTTCAGGAGACACGCAGTTTCGAGGCCGAAGTCACCAAGCTTCTGCACATCGTCGCCAATTCGCTCTACAGCGACAAGGAAACCTTCCTGCGCGAGTTGATCTCGAATTCCTCCGACGCCTGCGACCGGCTGCGCTATGCCGCCATCACCGATCCCGATCTGTCGGCCGACGACCCCGACCTGCGCATCACCATCAACGTCGACAAGAAAGCCCGCAAGGTCACGGTGTCGGACAACGGCATCGGCATGAACCACGACGAATTGATCGACAACCTGGGCACCATCGCGCGCTCGGGCACCTCGGCCTTCATGAACCACCTGAGCGGCGACGACAACAAGGACGTGGCCCTGATCGGCCAGTTCGGCGTCGGCTTCTATTCCTCGTTCACCGTTTCCGACCACGTCGAGGTGATCAGCCGCAAGGCCGGCGAGGACCAGGCCTGGCGCTGGTCCTCGGACGGCCAGGGCAGCTACGAGGTGGCCGAGGCCGACCGTGCCGGCCGCGGCACCGACGTGGTGCTGACCATCCGTAAGGCGGAGAAGGATTTCGTCGAGGCGGCGCGTCTGCACCACATCATCAAGCGCTTCTCCGACCACATCGCCATTCCCATCCGCTTCGCCGACGGCGTCGCCGACAGCCCGCTGGCGGCGGGCGAGAAATTGAACGAGGCCTCGGCGCTGTGGACACGGCCGAAGAAGGACATAACGGCCGAGCAGTACACCGAGTTCTACCGCCACTCCGCCCACAGCTACGACGAACCCTGGCTCACGCTGCATGCCCGGGCCGAGGGCAAGATCGAATACACGCTCCTGTTGTTCGTGCCTTCGGCCCGGCCCTTCGATCTCTTCAGCGCCGAGCGCCGGCACCGGCTCAAGCTTTACGTCAAGCGGGTCTTCATCACCGATGATCTCGAAGGCCTGTTGCCGCCCTGGCTGCGCTTCGTACAGGGCATCGTCGACGCCGAGGACCTGCCGCTCAACATCAGCCGCGAGGTGCTGCAATCGAGCCCGCTGGTGACGCGCATTTCGAAGGCCCTGGTCAAGCGGGTGCTGAACGAGCTGACCAAGAAGGCCGAGAAGAAGCCCGAGGAATTCGCCAGCTTCTGGGAAAACTTCGGCGCCGTCGTCAAGGAGGGCATTTACGAGGACCCCGACCGGCGCGAGGCGCTGCTCAAGCTGGCCCGCTTCCGCAGCACGCGTTCGGGCGATGGCCTGACCGGGCTTTCCGACTATGTGGCGGGCATGGCCGAGGGCCAGAAGTCGATCTTCTACATCACCGGCGATGATCTCGAAGCGTTGCGCAAGAGTCCGCAGATCGAGGGCTTCGCCGCCCGCGGCGTCGAAGTGCTGCTGCTGACCGACCCGGTCGACGATTTCTGGATCGCCTCGGGCTTCGAATTCGAGGGCCACGCCTTCAAGTCGATCACCCGGGGCGACGCCGAGTTCGACGAGATCAAGGCGCCCGAGGACAAGCCGGACGAAGCCGAGGCCGCCGACGAAGGTGCCATCTCGACCTTGATAGCGCATCTCAAACTGACGCTGGGCGAGGCCGTCAAGGACGTGCGCACCACCGACCGCCTGACCGACAGCCCGGTCTGCCTGGTGGCCGACGACCAGGATATCGACATGCATCTGGCCAGGCTTTTGAAGGCTCAGGGCCAGTCTATTCCCCAAAGCCCGCGGGTGTTGGAGCTCAATCCCCGGCACGATCTGGTGAAGTCCCTGGCCACCGCCTCGACCAAGGATGGCGCCAGCGAATCGCTGGCCGACGCCGCCTTCCTGCTGCTCGACCAGGCCCGCATCATCGAGGGCGAAATCCCCGAAGACCCGGCCGCCTTCTCGCGCCGCCTGGCCGACGTCATGGCGCGGGGAATTGGATCCTAAAAACCGCTGAAAGTAGCGAATTCCTCGAGCGGCGCGCGTTCGGTGGGGAAGTTGTTTTCCGGCGCCCCGGTGTCGGCGTAGCCCAACGACATGCCGCACATGACGATTTCCAACTCGCTCACGCCCACCACCTCACGGGCGATCTTGTGGTAGAGCGCGAAGGCACCCTGGGCACAGGTGTCGAGGCCCTCGGCCCGGGCCAGCAGCATGACGTTCTGGATGAACATGCCGACGTCGAACCATGAGCCCACGCCCATGTCGCGGTCGATGGTGAAGAGCAAGCCGACGGGGGCGCCGAAAAAGGTGTAGTTGCGGCCGAATTGGGCCCACATGGCTTCGCGGTCGCCCTTGGGGATGCCAATGGTGCTGTAGAGCAGTTTGCCCACGGTGCGGCGACGCTGATCGTAGGGTTCGCGCCATTCTTCGGGATAGTCCTGGTATTCGGCGACGTACAAATGATCTTCGACCTCGCGCGCCGCCAGGATGGCCTGGCTGAAACGCTCCTTGGTCTCGCCCGCCACCACGTGCACTTTCCAGGGTTGCAGGTTGCCGCTCGAAGGCGCCCGCACCGCCGCCTCGATAATGCGCTCGACGGTGCCAAGCGGCACCGGTGTGGGCAGGAATGCCCGCACCGAGTGCCGGCTGGTTATTGCTTCGACGACGTCCATTTGACCCAGGCTCCGAACTGTTGTTTCGGGCCCTAATCGAGCGTCTTGCGCCCGGTTTGTCAAATTTGGCTGTTGCCGCTAGCCGCCGAATTCGAGCTTCACCGCCCCCAGGATGGGACCGCCCTCGGCCTCCTGCACGATGACGACGCAGCCGTCGCGGCCATTGGCCTTTGATGCCTTAATATCGGTCTCCAGCTCGGTGGCGCCGCCCTCCCAGTGGCCCAGCCTTTTCAGGCTGCGCACCACGTTGTGGTAGTCGAGGGTGCGGCCACGGTTCTCGCCACGCCGGATGGCCACCTTGTGGCGCCGGTCGTATTCGACCAGCCAGACGATGGCCGGACGCGACACCTGACCGGGCGCGATATTGATCTTGAGGCCGCCCTCGGGCGTGGCCGTCAGCCGTAACTCCGAGGCACTGCCGACGCTCAGGCCGTCGATGGCGGCAAGTACGGCCTGGCGTTGCGATCCCACGACGTGGCTGCGGCCGCTGATCACCATCTGCGGCGTGTAGACGTAGCGCTGGCTGAGCGTGCGGCCGTAGGCGCGCTGGCGGGCCGTGGTGTCGGGCGTGGCGAAGGTGTCCTTCCAGCCGATGTAGTCCCAGTAATCGATGTGGTAGCTGAGCGCGATGATGTCGTCGCGCTGGGCCAGCTCGCCAAGGAAGACATCGGCCGGCGGACAGGAGGAGCAGCCCTGCGAGGTGAAGAGCTCGACCACCGTCGGGGACTGCTGGGCTCGGGCGCCAGACAGACCCAGCCCCGCGACCAACATGAGGGCGGCGAGGAAGAGACCGAGCGGGCGATGCGATGAGCGACAAAACATCACCATGCTGGCTTACGGGAGGCCGGCTTCACAAGCGAATCACTTGTCGGTGAGATATCCGCCCTAACGCCGGTCCTGGCGGATCATCTCGGCCGCCTTTTCGGCGATCATCACCACCGGTGAGTTGGTGTTGCCCGACGTGATGGTGGGCATCACCGAGGCGTCGACCACGCGCAAGCCGGCGATGCCGTGGAGCCTGAGGCGGGCATCGACCACGGCCTGGTCGTCGGCGCCCATCTTGCAGGTGCTGACGGGGTGAAAAATCGTCGTGCCGATGTCACCGGCCGCCCGGGCCAGGTCCTCGTCGTCCTCGATACCGGCACCGGGCAGGTATTCCCGCGGGCCGAAGGGGGCCAGTGCCGGGGCTTGGCAAATGCGCCGCGTAAGCCGGATGGCATCGGCCGCCACCTGGCGGTCGGCTGGCGCCGTAAGGTAGTTGGGCCGGATTTCGGGGGCGGCAAAGGGATCGTTGCTGGCGATGGCGACGCGGCCGCGGCTTTCGGGGCGCAAGTTGCAGACCGAGGCGGTGAAGGCGGGAAAATCGTGCAAGGGGTCGCCGAACTTGTCCAGCGACAGAGGCTGCACATGGAATTCCAGGTTGGGCGTCTCGCGCGAGGGGTCCGACTTGGCAAACAGACCAAGCTGGCTCGGCGACATGGTCAGCGGCCCCCGGCGCAGGAGGAAATACTGCAGGCCCATGCCCAGGCGGCCGAACAGGCTGTTGGCGCTTTGGTTCAGCGTCTTGGTGTTGCTCACCCGGAAGATCAGGCGAAGCTGCAGGTGATCCTGCAAATTGCCGCCGACGCCAGGTAGTTCGTGGCGCGTTTCGATACCGTGTTGGGCCAAAAGCTCGGGCGGCCCGATGCCGGAAAGCTGCAACAATTGCGGCGAGCCGATGGCGCCGCTGGCCAGGATCAACTCGCCGGCCACGCCGGCCACGAAATCGCTTCCGCCGCGCCGGAACCTGAGACCCGTGGCGCGCTTGCCGTCGAGCTCGATGGCGCTGGCCTGGGCGCCGGTCAGCACGTGCAGGTTGGCACGCTGGCGCACCGGGCGCAGAAAGCCCTTGGCCGTGGTCCAGCGCACGCCACGCTTTTGGTTGACCTGGAAGTAGGCGCTGCCCTCGTTGTCACCGCGGTTGAAGTCATCGATCTTGGGAATACCGCTTTCGGCGGCGGCCTCGCGGAAGGCGTCGAGGATCTCCCAGCTCAGGCGCATCTCCTCGACCCGCCACTCGCCGCCGGCGCCGTGGAAGTCGTCGGCGCCGTGGACGTAGTCCTCGGATTTCTTGAAGTATGGCAGCACGTCATCCCAGCCCCAGCCGAGATTGCCGAGCTGGCGCCAGTGGTCGTAGTCCTGGGCCTGGCCGCGCATGTAGATCATGCCATTGATGGCCGAGCAGCCGCCCAGCACCCGGCCGCGGGGATAGTTCAGCGCCCGGCCGTTGAGCCCGGCCTCGGCCACCGTCTTGAAGCACCAGTCGGTGCGCGGATCGTTCTGGGTATAGAGATAACCGATGGGAATGTGGATCCACAGGCGGTTGTCGTGGCCCCCGGCTTCGAGCAGCAGCACCCGCACGCCGGCATCGGCCGAGAGCCGGTTGGCCAGCACGCAGCCGGCCGAGCCGGCACCGACGATGACGTAGTCGTATTCACCGATGCGCTCGACCGCTTCCGGCATAATTTTCTGGTGCCGCCTAGGCCGCGGCCAAGCGCCGCAGCACGTACTGCAAAATGCCGCCGTGGCGATAGTACTCGACCTCATCCTCGGTATCGATGCGGCAGAGCAGCGCCACGTCTTCGCTGGAGCCGTCGGCGCGTGCGATGCGGCAGGCTACGTCCATGCCAGGCGTGATGCCGCCGGCCAGGCCCGAAAGGGCAAACCTCTCGCTGCCGTCGAGGCCCAGCGTCTGGCGCGTGGTGCCGGGCTTGAACTGCAGCGGCAACACGCCCATGCCCACCAGGTTCGAGCGGTGGATGCGTTCGTAGCTCTCGCAGATGACGGCGGCCACGCCCAACAGCCGGGTGCCCTTGGCGGCCCAGTCGCGCGACGAGCCGGTGCCGTATTCCTTGCCGCCGACGACGACCAGCGGCACGCCGTCGCCTTGGTATGCCGCCGACGCCGCGAAGATCGAAGTCTGGCTGCCGTCGGGCATGTGGCAGGTGACGCCGCCTTCGCTGCCGGGCGCCATCTCGTTGCGCAGGCGGATGTTGCCGAAGGTGCCGCGCATCATGACCTCGTGGTTGCCGCGCCGGGCGCCAAAGGAGTTGAACTCGCGGGCCGGCACCTGGTGGTCGAGCAGGTATTCGCCGGCCGGGCTGTCGCCGGTGATGGCGCCGGCCGGCGAAATGTGGTCGGTGGTGATGGAATCGCCCAACAGCGCCAGCACCCGGGCGCCAGCGATGTCGGCCAAGCCTCCGGGCTCGGCCGGCATGTTCTGGAAGAAGGTGGGGTGGCGCACGTAGGTCGAGGTGGGGTCCCATTCGTAGGTCAGTCCCACGGCCGTCTCGATGGCCTGCCACTCCGGGGTGCCGCTGAAGACGTCGGCGTAGCGGCTCTCGAACATCTCGCGGTCGAGTGCCGACGCCAAGGCCTCGCGCACCTCGGCGGTGCTGGGCCAGATGTCGCCCAAATAGACCGGGTTACCGTCACTGCCACGGCCCAATGGCTCCGTCATGATGTTGCGCCTGAGCGAGCCGGCCAGGGCATAGACCACCACCAGCGGCGGCGAGGCCAGGTAGTTGGCCTTGATGTGCGGGCTGATGCGGCCCTCGAAATTGCGGTTGCCGGAAAGCACCGCACAGGCCACCAGATCGCCGGCCGCGATGGCCCCGGCGATGGGCTCCTCCAGCGGCCCCGAATTGCCGATGCAGGTGGTGCAGCCGTAGCCCACCAGATTGAAGCCCAGCGCGTCGAGAGGTTCCTGCAGGCCGGCTCGGGCCAGGTAATCGCTCACCACCTGCGAGCCCGGGGCCAGCGAGGTCTTGACCCAGGGCTTTACACGTAAGCCCTTCTCGGCCGCCTTCTTGGCCACCAGTCCGGCGGCCAGCATGACGCCGGGGTTGGAGGTGTTGGTGCAGCTTGTGATGGCGGCGATGACCACGTCGCCGTGCTTGAGCTCATGATCGGCGCCCTCCACGGCCTTGCCGATATTGGCGCTGTCGCCCTTGTCGAAGGTCTCCTCGAGCGCCGTCTCGAAGGCCTCTTTGGCACTGGCCAGCGGCACTCGATCCTGCGGCCGCTTGGGCCCGGCGATCGAGGGCACCACGGCGCCGAGATCAAGCGACAGCGTGTCCGTGAAAACGGGGTCGGGGGCGTCGGCCTGACGCCACAGGCCCTGGGCCTTGGCGTAAGCCTCCACCAGCGCTATGCGCTGCGCCTCGCGGCCGGTGAGCTCGAGGTAGGCCATGGTCACCTCGTCGACGGCGAAGAAGCCGCAGGTGGCGCCGTATTCCGGCGCCATGTTGGCCAGGGTGGCACGGTCGGCCAGCGAAAGTTCCGCCACGCCGGGGCCGAAGAACTCGACGAAACGGCCGACCACGCCATGGGCCCGCAGCATCTCGGTCACCGTCAGCACCAGGTCGGTGGCGGTGACGCCGTCTTTGAGGCTGCCGTCCAAGCGCATGCCCACGACCTCGGGCACCACCATCGAGATGGGCTGGCCCAGCATGGCCGCCTCGGCCTCGATACCGCCGACGCCCCAACCCAATACCGAAAGGCCATTGACCATGGTGGTGTGGCTGTCGGTGCCGACCAGGGTATCGGGATAGGCGATGGTCTTGCCCTCGACCTCGCTGGTCCAAACCACTTGGGCCAGGTATTCCAGATTGACCTGGTGGCAGATGCCGGTGCCCGGCGGCACCACGCGGAAATTCTCGAAGGCCTGCTGGCCCCAGCGCAAAAAGGCGTAGCGCTCGCCGTTGCGCTCCATCTCGCGGGCGACGTTGGCGGCGAAGGCCGCGTCGTCGCCATGGTTGTCGACCATCACCGAGTGGTCGATCACCAGATCGACCGGCGTCTGCGGGTTGATGGCCTGGGGATCGCCGCCCATGGCGGCCATGGCGGCACGCATGGCGGCCAGGTCGACGACGGCGGGGACGCCGGTGAAATCCTGCATCAGCACGCGGGCCGGGCGGTAGGTGATCTCGCGGTCTGTGCCGGCCGTCTCGGCCCAGCCGGCCAGGGCGCGAATGTCGTCGACCGTTACCGTGCGGCCGTCCTCGTGGCGCAGCAGGTTCTCCAAGAGCACCTTGAGCGAAAACGGCAGGCGCGAGAGATCGCCAAGCCCGGCCTCTTGCACGGCCGGCAGGCTGAAGTAGTCGTAGCTCTGGCCGCCGACCTCGAGGCTGCGGCGAAGATTGAGGCTGTCCTGGCCGTGGGCTGTCACGATTCCGTCTCCTGACCGGTGGTTTGGCGGCGGCGCTGTTCAAACACAATTGGGAACCACCCGCAAGCCTGCTAAGAGGAAGACCGCAGCCCTTTGGGAGGAAGCTCATGCAGGATATCGAAACCGGCGTGGCGGGGCGAGTCGTCGTCATCACCGGCGCCGGCCAGGGCATCGGCCGCACAGCGGCCTGTCAGTTCGCCGCCCGTGGCGCCATCGTGGTGATCGCCGAACGCGACGAGGATAACGGCCAACGCGTAGCCGACGAAATCGCCGCCGCCAATGGCCGAGCCCTGGCTTTCACCACCGACGTGACGTCCGAACAATCTTTGGCCGCCATGGTTGCCGGCACCATCGCCGCCGAGGGCCGCATCGACGTGCTGATCAACAACGCCGGCATCTACACCACGCTCGGCCGCCGGCCCTTCGACGAGATCGAGCTCGAGGAATGGGAACACGTCATGCGGGTCAACGTCACCGGCAGCTTTCTTGCCGCCCGGGCCGTGCTGCCGGCCCTGCGCCAGGCCGGCGCCGGCCACATCATCAATATTTCCTCGAGTACCGTGCCGCTGGGGCTGCCGCTGTTGAGCCACTACGTTACTTCCAAGGCGGCCGTCATCGGCCTCACCCGGGCCCTGGCTCGCGAACTGGGGCCGGACGGCATTACCGTCAATGCCGTGCTGCCCGGCCTGACCGAAACCGAAGTCGAGAACCCAGCCGTCGACGAGGCGCGGCGCCAGTCCCTGGTGGCGCGCCAATGCATCGGCCGCAAACAACTGCCCGACGACTTGGTCGGTGTATTGTTGTTCCTGGCCTCGCCGGCCAGCGCCTTCATGACCGGCCAGTCGCTGCTGGTCGATGGCGGCTCGGCCCATCTCTAGAAGGAAAGCCACCATGACCGTCAGCAGCGAAAAGAACGGCCCCGTGACCACGGTCGTGCTCAGCCGGCCCGAGGTGCGCAACGCCCTCGACCGGGCCACCGCCGAGGGCCTGGCCGAGGCCTTTCGCGCCTTCGAGGCTGACGATGAGGCCCGGGTCGCCGTGCTGTGGGGCGCCCATGGCACATTTTGTTCCGGCGCCGACCTCAAGGCCTTCGCCCGTGGCCGCGAGTTCGCCAACCGCGTTTCGCCCGAGGGCGACGGCCCCATCGGCGTCAGCCGCATGGTGCTGGCGAAACCGGTGATCGGCGCCATTGCCGGCCATGCCGTGGCCGGGGGGCTGGAACTGGCGCTGTGGTGCGACCTGCGCGTGGCCGAGGAAAGCGCCGTCTTCGGCGTCTTCTGCCGGCGTTGGGGGGTGCCGCTGATCGACGGCGGCACGGTTCGCCTGCCCCGCCTGATCGGCATGGGCCGGGCGCTCGACCTCATCCTCACCGGCCGGCCGGTGGCTGCCCGCGAGGCCCTGGACATGGGACTGGCCAACCGAGTCGTACCCGACGGCCAGGCCCGCAAAGCCGCCGAGGCTTTGGCGCTCGAGCTTTGCGGGCTGCCGCAGATCTGTATGCGCTCGGATCGTTTGTCCGTCTACGAACAGCAGGGACGCGATCTGGAGAGCGCCATGGCGCGCGAGTTCGCGCTGGGTCAAGAGGCCGTCGAACAGGAAGCTTTCGGCGGCGCCAAGCGTTTTGCCGAAGGCGCCGGGCGGCACGGACGGTCGGCTGGCGATGGGGTCGACTAGAATCATTCAAAACTGAAATAAATATCCACACAATGTGTTGCGCCGCCAAGCAATATTGGTATTTTGTCTCCGCCGTTGACTGCATCGACGGTTCAAACCAACAAGCGTCGGACCAACCGACCGCCTGCAAAAGCATGGGGAGTGATGTTCGCAACGACCCCCTCCGTTGCGCTTAGGTCGATTTCGTCACGTGGTCCTGTTCGGGCCCAGGGGCGATTTGCCTTTGCTGCCCCGGCCTCGTGAGATCGACAAGCAATCGAACCAATCGACAAAACCGAAATTAGACGAAAGCGAGTGGTCGTCCGATGACCGACAGGGATCAATCCATCGCGCCCGCCGAGACCTTTGCCGCGCTGCTGCAGGAGCAAATCAAGCGCTGGCCCGACGCCGTGGCCTACCGGGAAAAGTATTGGGGCATCTGGCAGTCCCATACCTGGGCCGAGACCGCCGCCGGAATCCGGGCCATGGCGCTGGGATTTTCCGATGTTGGCCTCAAGCGCGGCGAGCACGTCGCCATCATCGGCGCCAACCGGCCCGAGCTCTATTGGTCGTTTACCGCCATCCAGGCCATGGGCGGCATACCCATCCCGCTATACCAGGACAGCATTGCCGAGGAGATGCAGTACGTCCTCGAGCACGCCGAAATCCGCATCGCTGTCTGCGAAAACCAGGAGCAGGTCGACAAAATCCTCTCGGTCATGGAGCGCTGCCCGAAAATCGAGATCGTGATCTACAAAGAACCCAAGGGCATGCGTCACTACGACCAGCCCTTCATCTACGCCCTTCGCGAACTGATGGAGCGGGGCCGGGCGCTGGACGCTGCCAAGCCCGACCTCTACGACAGCCAAGTGGCGCTGGGCAAGAACGACGACGTTGCCCTGATCGCCTATACCTCGGGCACCACCGGCGACCCCAAGGGCGTGGTGCTGTCATTCCGGGCGCTGATGAAGGCGGCTCAGGAATCGGTGGCACTCGAAGGGCTCAACGTCGAAGACGAGGTGCTGTCCTACCTGCCGCTGGCCTGGGTCGGCGATCATTTCTTCTCCGTCGCCCAGGCCTACCACTCGGGTATGACCGTCAACTGCCCCGAAAGCAGCGACACCGTGATGCTCGACCTCAAGGAATTGGGACCGACCTATTTCTTCGCGCCCCCTGCCATCTGGGAGGGGTTTTTGACCCAGATCCGCATTCGCATGGAGGACTCGGGCCGCTTCAAGAAGTGGCTCTTTGACTACTTCATCGGGGTGGCCGGGCGCGTCGGCGTGCGCATCATGGAAGAGAAGCCGGTATCGGCGGGCGAGCGCTTCCTTTACTGGTTGGGCAGCCTCTCGATCTACGGGCCGCTGCGCAACAACCTGGGCCTCAGCCGGGTGCGCATTGCCTACACCGCCGGCGCGCCGCTGGGCGAAGAGGTCTTTGATTTCTACCGCAGCCTGGGCATCAACCTGAAACAGCTCTACGGCCAGACCGAATCCTGCGCCTATGTCACGCTCCAGCGTAACGGCGACGTCAAACACGACACGGTGGGGCCGCCGGCCCCGGGCTGCGAGGTCAAGATCGCCGAAAACGGCGAAATCCTTTTCCGCAGCCCCGGCACCTTCGACTGCTACTACAAGAACGAAGAGGCCACCATCGAGACCAAGGGCGAAAACGAAGGCGATTGGATCCATACCGGCGATGCCGGCATCATCGATGATTCCGGCCACCTCAAGGTCATCGACAGGGCCAAGGACGTCGGCACCATGAACGACGGCACGCTGTTTGCGCCCCAGTACCTGGAGAACAAGCTCAAGTTCCACCCCTTCATCAAGGAGGCGGTGACCTACGGCGACCAGCGCGACTTCGTCGGCGCCTTCATCAATATCGACCTCGAGGCCACCGGCAACTGGGCCGAGCGCCAAGGCATCGCCTATACCAGCTACACCGATCTGGCCGACCGTGACGAGACCTACGAACTGATCAAGGGCTGTGTCGAGGACGTCAACGCCACCCTGGCCCGCGACAGCGCCCTGGTGGGCTCGCAAATCCGGCGCTTTCTTATCCTGCACAAGGAACTGGATGCCGACGACGGCGAAATCACCCGCACCGGCAAGGTGCGCCGGCGCATCATCGCCGAGCGTTTCGGCGATCTCATCGACGGCCTCTATTCCGATGCCGAACGCGTCGCCGTCGAGGCCAAGGTGACCTTCGAGGACGGCCGCGAGGGCGTCATCAAGGCCAACCTCAAGGTCCAGACCTCGAATACCTTTGATGCCATGAAGAAGGCCAGCTAATGAGCCAAGCCGCCGCCAGCACGGAAAGCGCCGGGTTCCCCGAGAGAACCTTCGGCGATGTCATGCTCAAGGTCGACAACGTCAGCGTCTCGTTCGGCGCCGTGCGTGCCCTGATCGAGGTCAGCTTCGACATCCGCGAGCGCGAAATCCTCGCCATCATCGGCCCCAACGGCGCCGGCAAGACGTCGATGCTCAACTGCATCAACGGCTTCTACCACCCCAGCGACGGCACCATCACCTTCAAGGGCGAGGAGCGCCGGGACATGAAGCCGCACCTGGCCGCCGTCCAGGGCATCGCCCGGACCTTCCAGAACGTGGCGCTGTTTCACGGCATGACCACGCTCGACAATTTGATGACGGGCCGAAATCTCAAGATGAAGACCAACTTCCTGCTGCAGGCGCTGCATATCGGGCCGGCCCGCAAGGAAGAGCTCGAACACCGCGATTTCGTCGAGCACATCATCGAGTTCCTGGAGATCGAGGCCATCCGCAAGATCCCCGTCGGCCGCCTGCCCTACGGCATGCAAAAGCGCGTCGAGTTGGGACGCGCCCTGGCCGCCGAGCCTGATCTGTTGCTGCTCGACGAGCCCATGGCCGGCATGAACATCGAGGAAAAAGAGGACATGTGCCGCTTCGTCCTCGACGTCAACGACGAATTCGGCACCACCATCGCCCTGATCGAGCACGACATGGGGGTGGTGATGGACATCTCCGACCGCGTCGTGGTGCTCGACTATGGCCGCAAGATCGCCGAAGGCACGCCGGACGAGGTGCGCTCGAACAGCGCCGTCATCGAGGCCTATCTGGGAGTCAGCCATGACTGAAGGCGGGATCTCTGCTGACGGCGGGAGAGAGTGGTAATGGAAGTTCTCAACGACAACATCCTCGCCCCCCTCATCGACATGGGGACCTACCCGGAGTTTTTCGCCGAGGTGGTGATCGGTGGTCTGATGACCGGCGTGATGTATTCGCTGGTGGCGCTGGGTTTCGTGCTCATCTTCAAGGCCTCGGGCGTCTTCAACTTCGCCCAGGGCGTGCTGGCGCTGTTCGCGGCGCTGACCCTGGTCGGCCTGATGACCGGCACCGTGCCGGTGTCGCTGGGCACCATGGGCTACACCATGTCGCCCTTCCTGGCGGTGCCGCTGACCTGTGTCGTCATGGTGGGCCTGGCCTATCTGATCGAACGTGTCGTGCTCAGGCCGCTGGTCAACCAGGAACCGATCATCCTCTTTATGAGCACCATTGGGCTCGCTTTCGTGCTCGAGGGCTTCGGCGACATCCTCTGGGGCAGCACCGTCAAGCCGCTGGACATCGGCATCCCGTCGGGCAATTTCGAATGGCAGGGCATCCAGTTCCAGGTCTTCGAGATCTGGGCCGCCGTGACGGCCGCCATCCTGGTCACGGTGCTGGCCATCTTCTTCCAGAAGACGCGCATCGGCCGCGCCTTGCGCGCCGTCGCCGACGACCATCAGGCGGCGCTGTCGGTGGGCGTGCCCTTGAAGAACATCTGGATCATCGTGTGGTCGGTATCGGGCGTGGTGGCGCTGGTCGCCGGCATCATGTGGGGCTCCAAAAGCGGCGTCCAGTTCTCGCTCTCGCTGATCGCGTTGAAGGCGCTGCCGGTGCTGATCCTGGGCGGCTTTACCTCGGTGCCGGGCGCCATCGTCGGCGGCCTCATCATCGGGGTCGGCGAAAAGGTTGCCGAGGTCTACTGGGGGCCGCTGATCGGCGGCGCCATCGAGAACTGGTTCGCCTACATGGTGGCGCTGGTGTTCCTGCTGTTCCGGCCCCAGGGCCTGTTCGGCGAAAAGATCATCGAAAGGGTGTGACGTCATGATTTACCGCGAGGCCGGCCAGATCAAGACGAGCTACGCCGCCGACCAGGCCATATTCCCGATCACCCAGGATCGCTGGTTCATCGGCGCCATGCTGATCATCGCTTTCATCATGATCCCCCTGGTGGGCAACGAATACTTCTTCCAGGCCATCATGATACCGGTGCTGATCTACTCGCTGGCCGCCATCGGCCTCAACATCCTGACCGGCTATTGCGGCCAGGTGTCGCTGGGCACGGGCGGCTTCATGGCGGTGGGAGCGGTGTCGTGTTACAAGCTGATGACCGGCTTCCCCGAGTTGAACCTGATCGTGGTGTTGCTGCTGTCGGGCTTTGTCACGGCCGCCGTCGGCATGATTTTCGGCATCCCCAGCCTGCGCATCAAGGGCTTCTATCTGGCCGTCGCCACCCTGGCTGCCCAGTTCTTCCTCAGTTGGCTCTTCAACAAGGTGCCCTGGTTCGTCAACTATACGCCTTCCGGCACCATCACGGCACCGCCGCGCGAGGTGCTGGGCGTCATCATGACCGGTCCCTACGCCACCAGCCTGTCGCGCTACTTTTTCTGCCTGATCGTCGTCTGCGTGTTCGCGCTGCTGGCCAAGAACATGGCGCGGGGCTCGGTGGGCCGGGCCTGGATGGCAATTCGTGACATGGACATAGCGGCCCAGTTGATCGGCTTCAGGCCCTTCCAGGTCAAGCTGCTGGCCTTCTCCATCAGCTCCTTCTACATCGGCGTCGCCGGGGCCATGATGTTCGCGCTCTGGCTGGGTGCCGTCGAGACCGCCGAGGCCTTCGACATCAACCTCTCGTTCCAGGTGCTGTTCATGGTCATCATCGGCGGCCTGGGCTCGATCGCCGGCTCCTTCATGGGCGCCGCCTTCATCGTACTGATGCCGATCCTGCTGACCAACGTCATGGTCGGCGGCATGGGCATGCAGGCGGTGACCGCCAAACACATCGAGATCATCATTTTCGGCTCGCTGATCATCCTGACGCTGATCATTGAGCCCAATGGCATGGCCAGGCTGTGGCAGATCGCCAAGGAAAAATTGCGGCTATGGCCCTTTCCACACTAAGAATCATGGTTCGCCCTGTCGGAGCGGATTGTGCGACCCGCCGAATATTGTTTAATGTTGGCGCAGTCGAAAGAAACTATCCGATGAACTGGAAGCAAGCTGGGAGATGGGTATGAAATACAGCAGATTTTCACTAGGGCTGGCTGCCGCCGTCGCTTTGACGGTGGTGGGAACAGCCGAGGTCGCGATCGCGGAGGACACCATATTCCTGCCGGGACTGACCTACCGCACCGGGCCTTACGCGCCGAACGGCATCCCCTTCGGTAACGGGTTCCGGGATTACATCACACTGATCAACGAACGCGACGGCGGCGTCGGTGGCGTCAAGCTGGTCTACGAGGAATGCGAGACCGGCTACAACACCAAGGTTGGTGTCGAGTGCTACGAGAAGCTGAAGAGCAAGAACCCGGTGGTGGTCATCCCCAATTCGACGGGCATCACCTACCAGCTCATTCCCAAGGCGCCGGTCGACAAGATTCCGGTGTTGACCATCGGCTACGGCCGCACCACGGCGGCTGACGGCCGGGTCTTCCCCTGGGTCTTCAACTTCCCGACAACCTACTGGAGCCAGGCCAGCGCGGTCATCAACTACATCGGATCGCAAGAAGGCGGACTGGGTAACCTCAAGGGCAAGAAGATCGCCCACATCTACCACAACAGCGCCTACGGCAAGGAAGCCAACCCCACCCTCGATGTGTTGGCCAAGAAGTTTGGCTTTAAGCTGACCAAGCTTGCCGTCGACCATCCCGGTCAGGAGCAGAAGGCGACCTGGCTGCAGATCCGGCGCCTCAAGCCGGACTACATCTTCATGTCCGGCTGGGGCGTGATGAACCAGGTGGCGGTCAAGGAAGCCGCCGCCATCGGCTACCCCATGGATCACTTCATCGGCAATTGGTGGTCGGGCACGGAAAGCGACGTCATGCCGGCCGCCATGGGAGCCAACGGCTACAAGGCAGCCACTTGGCATCCGCCGGGCCGCGATTTCGATCTGCATCGCGACATCCTCAAGTACGTCTATGACAAGGGTAAGGGTGCCGGCGAGCGCGACCGCGTCGGCGAGGTGCTGTACACCCGCGGTGTCTTCAACTTCATCATCGTGGTCGAGGCCATCCGCGACGCCCAGAAGAAATTCGGCGTCAAGGTGGTCAACGGCGAACAGGTCCGCTGGGCCCTGGAAAACATGAGCATCGACCAGGCGCGGTGGAAGAAGATCGGTCTCTCGGGCTACAACGACATCAACGTCACCTGTGCCGATCACGAAGGCTCGGGCCCGGTGCTGATCCAGCAGTGGAACGCCAAAACCAAGACCTGGAAGCTGGTCAGCGGTTGGAACAAGGTGATGCGTGACGTGGTGCGGCCGATGATCGAGTCGGGCGCCGCCGCCTACGCCAAGGAAAACAACATCACACCGCGTAGCTGCAGCTAGGCGGCGTGGTGTCGTTTGTAATCCTTACCGAGTAACCCGAGTAACGGGATGTAGACGTGGATAAAGCCGTGAACGATACGCAGACCCTTCTCGAAGTGAGCAACATCGAGGTCATCTACAATCATGTGATCCTGGTGTTGCGCGGCGTATCGCTCGAGGTCCCCAAGGGGAGCATCGTCGCTCTCCTTGGGGCCAACGGCGCCGGCAAGACAACTACGCTCAAGGCGATTTCCAACCTCCTTCATGCCGAACGCGGCGAGGTCACCAAGGGCGCCATCCTCTATCAGCAGGAACCGGTGCAGGCCCGCAGCCCAAGCGAATTGGTCAAAAAGGGCGTCATCCAGGTGATGGAGGGACGCCACTGCTTCGAGCATCTGACCGTCGAGGAAAACCTGCTTACCGGGGCCTACACCCGCAGCGGCGGCCGGGCCGTGGTGAACGAAAGTTTGGATTTGGTTTACAGCTATTTTCCCCGCCTCAAGGAGCGCTCGAGCGCCCTGGCCGGCTATATCTCCGGCGGCGAGCAGCAGATGACGGCGATCGGCCGCGCCTTGATGGCCGAGCCCAATCTGATCCTGCTCGACGAGCCCTCGATGGGTCTGGCGCCGCAGTTGGTCGAGGAAATTTTCGAAATCGTCGATCGATTGAACAAGCAGGAAGGCGTCAGCTTCCTGCTGGCTGAGCAGAACGCCACCATGGCGCTACGTTACGCCGATTACGGCTATATTCTCGAGACCGGCCGCGTCGTGCTCGATGGCGAGGGCGCCAAGCTGGCCGAGAACGAGGACATCAAGGAATTCTACCTGGGCCTCAGCGCCTCGGGACGCAAAAGCTATCGCGACGTGAAACACTATCGGCGGCGCAAGCGCTGGCTGGCCTAATCCGCGGCCAGGGCCGATCGCCAATCTTCCGAAGGGGGCACCCCCATGGCCAATGACGAACATTACGACGACCTGGAAATCCGCGATCCCGCGATGCGCGAGGCCGACAACCTCAAGCACCTGCAAAGCCAGGTCGCCCACGCCAAGCAGAACTCGGCCTACTTCGGCAAGGTCTTCGCCGACTTCGAGGCCGCCGACATCACGGACCGGGCGGCGCTGGCCAAGCTGCCGGTGACACGCAAGCACGACCTGATCGAGACCCAGCCCCTGGATCCGCCCTTCGGCGGCCTCAATGCCTGGCCCATGGAGAAGCTCTGGCATATCTTCCAGTCGCCCGGCCCGATCTACGAATGCGACGCCGACGTCAAGGACTACTGGCGCTTCGCCCGCGGCATGTGGGCCGCCGGCTTCCGCGCCGGCATGATCGTCCACAACACCTTCTCCTACCACATGACGCCGGCCGGCAGCCTCATCGAATCGGGGGCCCGGGCCATCGGTTGCCCGGTCTTCCCCGGCGGCGTCGGCAACACCGAGATGCAGGTCGAGGCCATGAGCCGCCTCAAGCCGGCGGCCTATGCCGGCACGCCCTCGTTTCTCAACATCATCCTCGACAAGGCCGACGAGATGGGCGTCGAGCCCAGCTACTCCGTCGCCACGGTGGGCGGCGAGCCGCTGCCCGCCAGCGTGCGCACCAAGATCGAGGACCGCGGAATTACCTGCTTGCAGGGCTACGGCACCGCCGAGTTGGGCCAGGTGTCCTACGAATCCAAGGCCAAGGACGGCATGATCATCGACGAAGGCGTGCTGGTCGAGCTGGTCGAGCCCGGCACCGGCAACCCGGTGGCCGAAGGTGAGGTCGGCGAGGTCGTGGTCACCCACCTGGTCAACCAGGCCTATCCCCTGATCCGCTTCGCCACCGGTGATCTTTCCGCCTTCATGGACAGCCCAAGCCCCTGCGGCCGCAGCAACACCCGTATCCGGGGCTGGATGGGCCGGGCCGACCAGACCACCAAGGTGCGCGGCATGTTCGTGCATCCGCCCCAGGTCGGCCAGGCGGTGGGCCGCCACCCCGAAATCAAGAAGGCGCGCTTGGTCATCGACCAGGCGGACGGCCGCGATTCCATGGTACTGAAATGCGAAGTCGCAGGCGGCGGCTCGGACGACCTGGCCACGGCCATCGCCGCTTCCATCCAGACCTGTTGCAAGCTCAGGGGCGAGGTCGAATTCGTCGAGCCCGGCAGCCTGCCCGAGGACGGCAAGGTGATCGACGACATCCGTACCTTCGATTAGGACGTCTTGAGATTGAGCAAGGCCACTTTCGCCGCCGAGGCCCTGGCCTGCGTGCGGGGCGAGCGGCTGGTCTTTTCGGACCTCGACTTCCAGGTATCGAGCGGTGAGGCCCTGATCCTGCGCGGCCCCAACGGCAGCGGCAAGTCGACACTGTTGCGCCTGGTTGCTGGCTACCTCGACGCCAGCGCCGGGATCTTGACCTGGAACGGCCAGCCGGTGGCCGACGATCCCGATGCTCATCGCCGACGGCTGCACTACGTCGGTCATCTCGATGCCGTCAAGGCGCCGCTTACGGTGGCGGAAAACCTGGCCTTTTGGGCCGGCCAGGGTCACAGGGACGAGAGCGGCGGCGACCTCGAGGATCGCCTGCGCCAGGCGCTCGAACGCCTCGGCCTCGGCCGCCTGGCCGAGGTTCCCGGGCGCTTCCTCTCGGCCGGCCAGAAACGCCGCCTCAACCTGGCCCGCCTGGCCGCCAGCCCGGCCCGGCTCTGGCTGCTCGACGAGCCCACGGTTTCGCTCGATGCCAATGGTGCCGGCGTGCTCGCCGAGATGGTCGTCGAGCACCTCGGGGCCGGCGGCCTGGCCATGATCGCCACCCATATCGATCTCGGTCTCATTGAGACCCGGGTGCTGACGCTGGGGGCGACGGCGTGAGGCGCTTTGGCGCCCTGGTGGCCCGCGATCTCCGCCTGGCTTGGCGCCAGGGCAGCGCCAGTTCGCTGGTGGTGGCGTTTTTCGTGCTCACCGTGACGCTGTTTCCGCTCGGCGTCGGGCCCGAGATCAACCTTCTCCAGCGCATGTCCTCGGGCGTCATCTGGGTGGCCGCGCTGCTGGCGGCCATGCTCTCGCTCGATCGCCTGTTCCAAGCCGATTTCGAGGACGGCAGCCTCGATCTGCTGGCGCTTTCGCCGCTGCCGCTTGAACTTGCCGTGGTGGCCAAGTGCGCCACCCATTGGCTGACCACCGGGTTGCCGCTGATCCTTGCCGCCCCCATCCTGGCTGTGCTGCTGCACATGGAGAGCGAAGGTTTCCTGACCCTGATCGCGGCCATGGCGCTGGGTACGCCGTCGCTCAGCCTGATCGGCGCCATCGGCGCGGCGCTGACGGTGGGCATGCGGCGCGGCGGCGTGCTGCTGTCGCTGCTGGTGCTGCCGCTCTATATCCCGGTATTGATCTTCGGCGTCGGCGCCGTCGACGCCGCCATCGGCGGCCTGACCCAGGAGCCCCATCTGCTGATTCTGGGCGCCATGCTGCTGGTCGCGGTGGCGCTCTGCCCCTGGGCCGCGGCGGCGGCGCTGAGGCTGAACCTGGAATGATGCCGAGCCGGGGCAACACGGTGCTATAAGGGCGGCTGGAGAAAAAATGTTCCAACGCTTCGCCAATCCCAACCGCTTCGTGCGCCTGACCGGCGCCATCCTGCCCTGGTCGACGGGGCTGGCGGCGCTGCTCATCGCGGTGGGGCTCTACCTCGGGCTCTTCGTGGCCCCGCCCGACTATCAGCAGGGCGACAGCGTGCGCATCATGTTCGTCCACGTGCCGGCCGCCTGGATGGCGCTGTTCGTCTACACCACCATGGCCGGGGCCAGCGCCGTCGGCCTGATCTGGAAGCACCCGGTGGCCGATCTCACGGCCAAGGCCAGTGCCCCCGTGGGCGCCGCCTTCACCTTCATCGCCCTGGTCTCGGGCTCGCTCTGGGGCCAGCCCATGTGGGGCACCTGGTGGGTCTGGGACGCGCGCCTGACCTCGGTGCTGGTGCTGTTTTTCCTCTACCTCGGCTACATGGCGCTGTGGCAGGCCTTCGAGGACCCGGAACGCGCCGGCAAGGCCGCCGCCATCCTGGCGCTCGTCGGCTTCGTCAACGTGCCCATCATCAAGTTTTCGGTCGACTGGTGGAATACGCTGCACCAGCCGGCCAGCGTGATGCGCGCGGACGGGCCGGCCATCCACCCCTCGATCCTGGTGCCCTTGCTGCTGATGTCGCTGGGCTTCACGTTTTTCTATCTTTCGATCGTCATCGTGCGGACGCAGCGCGAGATCATGGCCCGCAAGATCCGTTCCCTGCGCCTGCTCCAGGTCGAGCGCGAGAGTGCGGGCTGAGCACCGTCCTGCGACAAAAGGCCCGCTGGACGCCCGGCCGGCGGCGCCTATATAAGGGGCGTCGCGGGACCAGGAAAGCGCCAAGACAGCGGAGCCATGAATTCCCTTTTTGAATTTTTCGCCATGGGCGGCTATGCGGCCTTTGTCTGGCCGGCCTATGCCCTGGCCGCCGTGATAATGGGCTGGCTGGCCTGGAGCAGCGTGCGCAGCCTCAGGGCCGACCGCCGCACGCTGGAAAACCTGCAGGACGAACGCCGTGAGGCGCGGGCCGGCGAAGCCGCCGAGGCAAGCCATGACGCGTAAGCAGCGCCGCCTGACCTTCGTCATCGTCGGCATGGTCTTGCTGGCCGCCGCCACGGGGCTGGTGCTCAACGCTTTTCGCGACAATCTCGTGTTCTTCCACACGCCCACCGAGGTGGCTGAGAAAAAGATCCCGCCGGAGCGGCGATTTCGATTGGGCGGCCTGGTCGAGGAAGGCTCGGTGGGCAAGGCGGCCGACGGCGTCACCGTAACCTTCCGCGTCACCGACACCGTGGAGTCGGTGCCGGTCAGCTTCAAGGGCCTGTTGCCAGATCTTTTTCGCGAAGGCCAGGGTGTCGTCGTCGAAGGCAAGCTGGACCAAGCCGGCCTCTTTGTGGCCAGTGAGGTGCTGGCCAAGCACGACGAAAACTACATGCCGCCAGAAGCTACCGAGGCCATCAAGAAGGCTGGCCAGTGGAAGGGTGATTGAGCCCGAATGATTGCCGAAATCGGTCATTACGCCCTCATCCTGGCGCTCGCCATGGCCATCGTTCAGGGCACGTTGCCGCTGGCCGGGACGGCGCTGGGCCGGCCCGCCTGGACGGCCGTGGCGCGGCCGGCGGCGCTGGGCCAGTTCCTCTTCGTGGCCCTGGCTTTCGCGGCGCTGACCTATGCCTACGTGGTCTCCGACTTCTCGCTGGCCAACGTCTGGAAGAACTCCCATTCGGCCAAGCCGATGCTCTACAAGGTGTCCGGGGTGTGGGGCAACCACGAGGGCTCGCTGCTGCTGTGGATCCTCATCCTGACGCTCTTCGGTGGCGCCGTGGCGCTATTCGGCAACAACCTGCCGACCCGCCTGAGGGCCCGGGTGCTCGGCGTGCAGGGCCTGATCGCCATCGGCTTCATCCTTTTCATCCTGCTCACCTCGAACCCCTTCGAGCGCCTGGTGCCGGCGCCGGCCGACGGCCGCGGCCTCAATCCGCTGCTGCAGGACCCCGGCCTGGCCTTTCATCCGCCCTTCCTCTATCTCGGCTACGTCGGCTTCTCCATCGCCTTTTGCTTCGCCATCGCGGCCTTGATCGAGGGCCGTGTCGATCCGGCCTGGGCGCGCTGGGTCAGGCCCTGGACCCTGGCCGCCTGGTGTTTTCTCACACTGGGCATCGCGCTGGGCAGCTGGTGGGCCTATTACGAGCTGGGCTGGGGCGGCTGGTGGTTCTGGGACCCGGTCGAGAACGCTTCGTTCATGCCCTGGCTGGCGGGCACCGCGCTGCTGCACTCGGCCATCGTCGTCGAGAAACGCGACGCCCTCAAGGCCTGGACCATCCTCTTGGCCATCCTGGCCTTTTCGTTGAGCCTGCTGGGCACCTTCCTGGTGCGCTCGGGCGTGCTCATGTCGGTCCACGCCTTTGCCACCGATCCCGCCCGCGGCGTCTACATCCTGGCCTTCCTGGCCGCCGTGGTGGGCGGCTCGCTGATCCTTTTCGCTGTGCGCGCACCGGCCCTCAAGGGCGGCGGCCTGTTCGCGCCCATAAGCCGCGAGGGCGCCCTGGTGCTCAACAACCTGCTGCTCACCACGGCCTGCGGCACGGTGCTGCTGGGCACCCTCTATCCGCTCTTCCTCGATGCCCTGAGCGGCGACAAGGTGTCGGTCGGGCCGCCCTTCTTCAACGCCACCTTCGGGCCCCTCATGGTGCCGCTGGTGATGGCCGTGGCGGTCGGTCCCATGCTGGCCTGGAAGCGTGGCGACGTGGCCGGCGCGCTGATGCGCCTCAAGTTCGCCTTCTTCGCCGCCGGCGCCTTGGCGCTGGTTAGTTGGGGACTGCAAAGCGAAGGCCCCGTCCTGGCCCATTTCGGCATTGCGCTCGGCATCTGGCTGGTGGCCGGGGCGCTGATCGAGTGGGGCCAGCGCCTGCGCCTCTTCGGCGCGCCGCTGGGCGAAAGCTGGCAGCGGCTGCGCCGCCTGCCCCGGGCCGCCTGGGGCATGACGCTGGCCCATTTGGGTTTCGGCGTGGTCATCCTGGGCATCACCGGCAGTACCGCCTGGCAGGAGGAAAAGCTCCAGGTCATGCGCCCCGGCGAGACCGTGGTCGTGGGCGGCTACGCCTTCACCTTCCGTGGTGTGGTGGCGGCCCAGGGCCCCAACTACAGTGCGCGCCGCGGCACCTTCGAGGTGCGGCGCGGCGACGACCTGGTGGCCGTCATGCAGCCCGAGGCCCGGGCCTACCCCACCTCGCCCCAGGCAACCACCGAGGCCGCCATCCGGCCGACGCTGTGGGCCAACCTCTACGCCGTGGTGGGCGACGCCGACGGCCGTGGCGGCTTTGCTACCCGGCTCTACCTCAAGCCGCTGGTCGACTGGATCTGGCTGGGCTCGCTGATCATGACGCTGGGCGGTCTGGTGTCGCTTAGCGACCGCCGCCTGCGCGTCGGTGCCCCGGCCGGCCGCCGGCGGCGGCTCAGCGGCACAAAGAAGGCCGAGGCCTGAGCCAGTGCGCCTTTCCTTCATCATCCCGCTGGCCGTCTTCGCGGTTCTGGTATTGGCCCTGGGCGTCGGCCTCACCCTCAATCCCCGGGTCATTCCCTCGGCCCTGATCGACAAGCCGGTGCCGGAGTTCGAGTTGCCGCCGGTGCTGGGGCACGAGCGCGGTTTCGCCACCACGGACTTGAAAAAGGGCAAGGCCGCCGTCGTCAACATTTTCGCTTCCTGGTGCGGCCCTTGCCGCATCGAGCATCCGCTGTGGATGGAGCTGGCCAAAGGGGGGCAGGTGCCGCTGCATGGCATCAACTACAAGGACAAGCCCGAGAACGCCCGCGACTGGCTGGCGCGCTACGGCGACCCCTACACCTTGATCGGGGCCGACCGCGACGGCCGCGTCAGCATCGACTGGGGCGTCTATGGCGTGCCCGAGACCTTTGTCGTCGACGGCCAGGGCCGCATCGCCTTCAAGCACGTCGGCGTCATGACCCGGCAGATACTGGACCAGACCATCATGCCGCTGATCCGAGAGCTGGACGCCAAATGATGCGCCTGGGGGGGGCGCTACTGGCGCTGTTACTGGTTTTCACGGCCGCCAGCGGCGCTGCCAGCGCCCAAGGCGTCGACCAGCCGCTCAGCGATCCGGCCCAGGAAACCCGTGCCCGGGCGCTCTTCAAGGATCTCCGCTGCCTGGTCTGCCAGAACCAGTCGATCGACGATTCCAACGCCGATCTGGCCCGCGACCTGCGCCAGATCGTGCGCGAACGCGTCGCGGCGGGTGACAGCGATGCCGAGGCGGTCAATTTCCTGGTCTCGCGCTATGGCGACTGGGTGCTGCTCAATCCGCCCTTCAAGCCGGGCACGCTGGTGCTCTGGCTGGGGCCGCTGGCGTTGCTGCTGCTGGCCGCGGGCGTGACCTTTGCCTACCTCAGGCGGCAACGCCGGCCGGCCGCCGCCCCGGCGGCGCTCAGCGAGGATGAGCGCCGGCGCCTCGAAGCCTTGCTCGAAGACGACTGATGCTTTGGCTGGTCTTCACCGCCATGACCGGGCTGGCGCTCGTGCTGCTGCTGACACCGCTGCTCAGGAAGGCCCGGCCCGATGCCGTCGCCGAGGCCGGCGGCCATGATCTGGCCGTCTACCGCGACCAGTTGCGCGAACTAGAGGCCGAGGCCGAACGCGGCACCATCGCGGCGGGCGAATTCGAAGCGGCGCGGACCGAGATCGAGCGCCGCCTGCTGGCCGCCGCCGAGCACCAGCCCCAGGAAAAGCAGCCCCAGGCCGCCGGCCGCCAAGCTGACCTGGTGGCCGCGCTTTGCCTGGCCCTGGCCCTGCCGGCGGCGGCGGCCGGGCTCTACCTTTGGCTGGGGGCGCCCGACCAGCCCGGGGTACCCTTGGCCGGCCGGCCGGCCAGCCCGCCACCAGCGGCCCAGGCCGTTCCCGACATGACGGCGGCGGTGGCTGGTCTGCGAAAGCGGCTGGAGCAAAACCCCGACAACCGCCAGGGCTGGCTCATGCTGGGCCGCTCCTATGGCGTGCTCAAGCGCTATGCCGAGGCGGCCCGGGCCTATGGCCGGGCCGCCGACATCGAGGACGGCGCCGACGTCCGCATGGCCCTGGGCGAGGCCCTGGCCCACGCCGCCGAAGGCAGCGTCACGCCGGCCGCCGAAGCCGCCTTCCGCCAGGCCCTGGCCTTCGATCCGCGCCACATCGGCGGCCGCTTCTACCTCGGCATCATGGAGGCCCAGCGCGGCCGCTGGCGGGCGGCGTTCGACCTCTGGCTCGAGATCGCCGCCGATACGCCGGCCGATGCGTCCTGGCGCCAGGCTTTGATGCAGCACCTCGAAGATGCCGCCGGCCGTCTCGACCTCGACCTGGCGGCGTTGCTGCCCGAGCCGCCGGCCGGCAGCGACGCGGCGGCCGAGCTCAGGGGCACGACGCCCCAGCAGCAACAGCAGATCCGGGCCATGGTGGCAAGGTTGGCGGCACGGCTGGAGAACAGCCCCGATGACCTCGAGGGCTGGCTCAAGCTGGCGCGCAGCTACCGCGAGCTGGGCGACAAGCCCAAGACGCTCTCGGCCCTGGCCCAGGCCGGCCGGCTGGCCCCCTTGGACGCCGAGGTGCAGATGATGCACGCCGCCGAGATCATCCAGCAGGCCGGGCCCCAGAGCGCCGTGCCGGCGGCCGCCGTCAGCCTCATGCAACGCGTCCTCGGCTTGGATGCGAAAAACCGCGATGCGCTTTATTTCATCGGCCTCTGGCAGGCCCAGGCCGGCCACAAGGCCGAAGCCATCGCCACCTGGCAGCGCTTGCTGGCGCTGCTGGAGCCCGGCGGCAGGGCGCACCAGAGCGTCAAGCAGCGCATCGAGGCCCTCGAAGCCCAGCCCAAAAAAGCGAATGGAGGTGCCGGGGGATAGCACCTCCATTCTGGTTGCGGACCATGGGGGTGGTCCGCTCAAGCGCGATCCAAACCAATCAACCAAGAATCGGATCGCCTCTCGGCCCCATCATCGCAACCGCCATGCCACACCGGCCAGCCCGGCCAAAGCGCTGAAATCCGCCGAATCACCGGGATTCGCCCTGGGGTCGTGCGGATTTGGTACAAACCATCGTGCCATTTTGGGACAAACTGGGAGATTCCCAACTCGGTTTTTCTTGACTTTGTCCCCGGCGCCACAGACATAATAAGGGTCGGAGAGTTCTCTTTCGGCGTTTGGGCCACGATTCCGAACCCGAGGACAGGACCATGGCTGAAATCACGACCGTCACCATCGCGCCGGCGTCATTCGCCCAGGAGCCGTTCATCACCGAGCCGCAGCGGCCGGCGGACCAGGCTTCGAACCGGCCCATCGAGGACTCGAGCGCCTCGTCGGCCGATCGCAACGACGACGAGATCCAGGCCCGTCAGGCGGCCCGCGAAGCCGACCGCGAGGAGCGCGAGGAGCGCGACGAGAAGCGCCGCCAGAACTCGGAGAACACGGTCGACATCCGGGTCTGAGGCAGGCCGACCATAAGATCAGATAATTCGCCCGCCGGCGAACCCGGCGGGTTTTGTCTGTCCGGGCCGGCGCTCCGCATCTGGACGCGGGAGTAGCGGCGTGCCAGAGTTTGGCCATGAGCAAGAAACGCCCGCGCCACTACCAATGGCCGCCGCTGCCAGACAATTTCACTGAGACTGTGCCCGAGGGCGACAATCTGGAGCGGCGGGTCTGCGACACCTGCGGCTTCATCAACTACATAAATCCCAAGATCGTCGTCGGCGCCGTGGTGGCCTGGCAGGACCGCATCCTCATGTGCCGCCGCGACATCGAGCCCAGGCGCGGTTATTGGACCATGCCGGCCGGTTTTCTCGAAGAGCGCGAAACGGTGCGCGATGGCGCCCGGCGCGAGGCCCTCGAGGAGGCCGAAGCCGAGATCGAGGTCGGCGCGCTGTTGGCCATCTACGAGATCCCGCGCATCAGCCAGGTGCAGATGTTCTTCCGCGCCACGCTCCTGTCCGACGACGTCGGCGTCGGCATGGAGACCCAGGAGGTGGCGTTCTTCGACTTCGACGACATGCCCTGGGACGATCTCGCCTTCCCCACCGTGACCTGGGCGTTGAAGGACTACCAGAAGGTCGCCGGCCAGGACGACTTCGCGCCCTTCACCACCCCCGACACCAAGCTCGGCCGGCGCATCGCCTCGGGCGAACTTTAGAGAGTGCCTATCCGGATAATGCAGACACCCACTACATATAGAGTTGCCGCACACGTCCTTTTTACGGCAGCAATTAGCCGAGGCTGTTGAAGAACTCGGTCCTGGGGCCAATGCTGGTGTCCGCAATTGCTAGAAGCGGACACTTCCTTTCCGCCGCCGGCCGTCGCCGGGGCGGTTTTGCCTATTCGGTGGGGCGGATTGGTGGTTTTGGCGCATTGCTCAAGCCATCATGGGCCGTGGTGGCGGTCGGGCGGCAAGTTTGGCGAGGCGTTTGAGGTTCTGCACCGTGGCGGTCAACAGGAACTCGTCCTTGGCGCCGCTGAGCCCGCGCAATCTGAGCCTTGTAAGGGCCAGGTTGTGCTTGACGTCTCCGAACAGGGTCTCGATTTTCTTGCGACGGTTTCTGGAGCGGCCGTAGGCCTCGGTCTGCATCAGTGATCGGGTGGACGAGTCAAAAAACCGGCTGCGCCGCAGGTGTGTCGACCTTGCGGTAAGTTTGTGTATGCCCCGATTTGAGCCACCGTCTCCCCTTGGTAAGCCCTTCGATGGCACCACCATAGGGAGGCCATGTTTAAAAAATTCTGAATCGAACGTGGATCACTTCACCACGAACGAACGCACGAACGAACGGGTGCAACTTGAAGAACTGAAGGCAGGGAAGCGGCAGATTTTGGACCGTTGGAAGCCCGAATCTTGAAGTCCGAGAGGACCGCTGTGGGTCAGAGGCCGAAGTGGCCCACCTCGGCTCGGCCCTGCGCTCGTCTGCTTCGCCCCGAAACTGACCATTTTCTGGGGTTCTGGCTGCCTGCGCGGCCATGCTCGTCTCTATTGGAAACCATGGAGACGAAAATGCAAAATCAGATCGAATCGAGCCCCGAGAGGAGCCGACGACAGCCCTGGAACAAGGGGAAGCTCATCGGGCCGAAGCCCCCTCTACAGCCGAGACATGTCTGGGCCATACGGACACGGCTGCAACTGGCCGGCCGGATACGAGACCTGGCCCTCTTCAATCTGGCGATCGACAGCAAGCTCCGGGGATGCGACGTGGTGTGCCTCAAGTTCGAGGATGTCGCTCCGCACGGCTATGCCATCGACCGGGCCACCGTGCGGCAGAAGAAGACGGGCCGACCGGTCAAGTTCGAAATCACCGAGCAAACCCGACAGGCCATAGACGCCTATCTCAAGGCGGCCGACAAGCTGCCTGGGGAATTCCTCTTCACTGGGCGGCGCCGAAAGGACCGTTGCCTCACCACCCGCCAGTACGCCCGCCTGCTTTCCGAGTGGATCGCCGGCATTGGTCTGGACCCATCCCTGTTCGGCACCCACTCGATCCGGCGGACGAAGGCGACGCTGATCTATCGACGAACCGGCAATCTGCGAGCCGTGCAGCTGTTGCTGGGTCACACCAAGGTCGAGAGCACTGTCAGATGGCGTGTCGTTCGCTCTATATGTGGGGGGTGTCTGCATTAACCGGATAGGCACGCTTTCCAGCATGTCAGGATTGATCCCGGCCACCCGCCGGGGCACAAGTCCCCCTCCAGGCGCTCGAGCCACATGGAGCAATGGGTCGCTCCCGGCCAGCCGGCCCGATCCAAGAACGACAACCGAGCTCGCCTCGGATCACGAGGAGAGGTACAGGGAGCGGGTGGCCGGGATCAGCCTTGAAAAGCTCTAAC
>JASLXG010000136.1 GCA_030740435.1 Alphaproteobacteria bacterium
CGCCTCGCCCGAAAGGAAATGGGTCTCCGCTTGGTTCATGTTGGGAATTTGCCTCCCCCCACCTATCTAGTCCGGCATGCCCCGGATGGCTCACGAAATCGGCCACAATGGTAGCGGAACGGGTCACAACTCGGAACCATATTCGGTATTTGGGCTCGGCCAGGGGTGGTGTATTGATGGGTTTGTAAAAATAAGTTCGAAAAATCGACTCTGCCCCAATTTTTCGTTAGACCAGGGGCCAAGGTGAAGCAATCAGGCAAGGGGAATGACGAGATGAGCGAAAAGGTCGCCTTTATCGGGCTGGGCGTCATGGGCTATCCCATGGCCGGGCATTTGGCCGCGGCGGGCCACCAGGTTACGGTCTACAACCGCACGGCCGCCAAGGCCGAAGCCTGGGTGGCCGAACACGGCGGCAGCAGCGCCGCCACCCCGGCCCAGGTGGTCGCAGGCGCAGGCTTCGTCTTCTGTTGCGTCGGCAACGACCACGATCTGCGCAGCGTCACCACGGGCCCCGACGGCGCCTTTGCCGGCCTGGCCCAGGGTAGCGTCTTCATCGACAACACCACGGCCTCGGCCACCGTTGCCCGCGAACTCGAGGCGGCGGCCGCCGAGAAGGGCGTGGGCTTTCTCGATGCCCCCGTCTCGGGCGGCCAGGCCGGGGCTGAAAACGGCGCCCTGACGGTGATGGTGGGCGGCCAGGCCGCGACCTTCGAACGCGCCCGGCCGCTGATCGAATGTTACGCCAAATCGGTCGGCCTGATGGGCCCCTCGGGCGCCGGCCAGTTGACCAAGATGGTCAACCAGATCTGCATCGCCGGCGTGGTTCAGGGCCTGGGCGAGGCCTTCAGCTTCGGCAAGCGGGCCGGCCTCGACGTGGCCCAGGTGGTGGACGTCATCTCCAAGGGCGCGGCCCAATCGTGGCAGATGGAGAACCGCTTCGAGACCATGCTGGCCGGCCACTACGAACACGGTTTCGCCGTTGATTGGATGCGCAAGGACTTGGGCATTTGCCTCGAGGAAGCGCGCCAGAACGGTGCCCGCCTGCCCGTGGCGGCCCTGGTCGACCAGTTCTACGCCCAGGTCCAGAACCTGGGCGGCAACCGCTGGGACACCTCGAGCCTGATGGTGTTGCTGGATCCGGACAACGATTGAGGGGCGCCGCCAATCGCGCCCCTTACTCCTGGGCCAGCTTCTTGGCCGCGGCCATGGCGAAATAACTCAAAATCCCGTCGCCGCCGGCGCGCTTGAAGGCCAGCAGGCTTTCCATCATCACGCGTTCGCCCTCGAGCCAGCCGTTCTGGGCGGCGGCCGTCAGCATGGCGTACTCGCCACTGACCTGGTAGGCGTAGGTGGGCATGGCGAATTCGTCCTTCACGCGGCGCAGCACGTCCAGGTACGGCATACCCGGCTTGACCATCACCATGTCGGCGCCCTCGGCGATGTCGAGCGCCACCTCGCGCAAGGCCTCGTCGGAGTTGGCCGGGTCCATCTGGTAGGTCTTCTTGTCGCCGCCGGCCAGGCTGGGGGCCGAGCCCACGGCATCGCGGAAGGGGCCGTAGAAGGCCGAGGCGTACTTGGCGGCATAGGCCATGATCTGCACCCGCTCCAGGCCCTCGCCGTCGAGGGCGTCGCGGATGGCCCGCACGCGGCCGTCCATCATGTCGCTGGGCGCGATGACGTCGCAGCCCGCCTGGGCCTGCACCAGGGCCTGGCGGCAGAGCACGTCGAGGGTTTCGTCGTTGACGATGTAGCCATCGCGCAACAGGCCGTCGTGGCCGTGGCTGGTGTAGGGGTCCAGCGCCACGTCGCACATGATGCCCATCTCGGGCTCGGCGTCCTTCAATGCCCGCACGGCGCGGCAGACCAGATTGTCGGGATTGTAGGATTCCTCGCCCTCGGACGATTTCAGTTTGGCGTCGGTGAAGGGGAATAGCGCCATCACGGGAATGCCCACGGCCCGGGCCTCGCCGGCCGCCCCGATCAGGCGGTCGATCGAGAGCCGCTCGACGCCGGGCATCGAGGCCACCGGTTCGACCACGTCTTGGCCCTCGACCACGAAGACCGGCCAAATCAAGTCATCGACGCTGAGCCGGTTTTCGGCCACCAGACGGCGCGACCAGGGGTGGCGGCGGTTGCGGCGCAGGCGGGTGCGGGGGAAGCCCTCGCCGCGGATCTTGATATGGTGCTTCATGGTGCCCATCCGTGGCTATGCCGAGAGCCGGAGATTGTAGGGCAAATACTGTGCAAAAGCAGCCGGCGTCATGCTAAGGAAAGCGCCAGCGAAGAAGCCAAGGAATTTGGAGGTATCCCGGGTGGACGACACGACCTTGGGCAAGAGCTTGGCCACCAAGGGCCGCCGGCGGTCCGGCAAAAGGGGTGCCGGGCGCCCCCTCGGGAACGCCGTGCGCTTCGTCACGGCGACCAGCCTGTTTGATGGCCACGACGCCTCGATCAACGTCATGCGGCGCATGATCCAGGCGGCCGGAGCCGAGGTCGTGCATCTGGGCCACAACCGGTCGGTCGACGAGATCGTCACGGCGGCCATCGACGAGGACGTACACGGTATCGCTGTAAGCTCCTACCAGGGCGGCCATATGGAGTTCTTCAAGTACATGGTCGATCTCTTGAAGGAGCGCCGGGCCCGGCACATCAAGATCTTTGCCGGCGGCGGCGGCGTCATCATCCCCGAGGAGGCGGCCGAGCTCGAGGCCTACGGGGTTTCGCGCATCTATTCGCCCGAGGACGGCCAGAAACTAGGCCTCAAGGGCATGATTGACGATCTCGTGGGGCGGGCCGATTTCGATCTCTCGCGCAAGCTGCCGAAATCGCTGGCCGGCCTGAAAAAGGGCGACCGTGGTGCGCTGGCGCGCTTCATCACTGCCTTCGAGGCGGGCAAAGCCACGAAAAAGCTGGGCCGCGAGATTGCCGCCCTGGCCAAGAGCCGGGGGCCGGCACCGGTGGTCGGCATCACCGGCACCGGCGGGGCCGGCAAGTCGTCGCTCACCGACGAGTTGATCCGCCGCTTCCGCGCCGAGCAACCCGACCTCGAGATCGCCGTGATCGCCGTCGATCCTTCCAAGCGCAAGTCGGGCGGCGCGCTTCTCGGCGATCGTATCCGCATGAATGCCATTGGGCCGCAAGGATCCGGCGCCGCCGGCCAGGTCTATATGCGCTCGCTGGCGACGCGTGGCTCAGGCCACGAACTGGCGCGCTGCCTGCCCGCCGCCATCATGTGTTGCCAGGCCGCGGGTTATGGTTTGGTGCTGGTCGAGACTTCGGGGATAGGCCAGGGCGATGCCGGTATCGTGCCCCACGTCGATCTGGCGATTTACGCCATGACGCCGGAATACGGCGCCGCCAGCCAGCTCGAGAAGATCGACATGCTGGATTTCGCCGACCTGGTGGCGATCAACAAGTTCGACCGCAAGGGCGCTGACGATGCTCTCAGGGACGTGCGCAAGCAGGTTCAGCGCAACCACGAACGTTTTGCCGCGGCACCCGAGGAGATGCCGGTCTTCGGCACCATCGCCGCCAAGTTCAACGACGAAGGCGTGACGGTGCTTTATCAAGCCGTTCTCGACGAGCTCAGGGCGCGCGGCCTGGCCGACTGGCCCTCGGCGCTGCCGTGTGGCGATGGGGTTTCGTCGCGCCGCCGCCCGATCGCGCCCAGCGAGCGCACGCGCTACCTGGGCGAGGTGGCGGAGACGGTTCGCGATTACCGCGCCGAAGCGCGGCAAAAGGCCATTGCGGCGCGCGAACGCCAGCAACTGCTGGCCAGCCGGGGCATGCTCAAGGGCCGGGCCGGCAAGCCCGAACTCGAGCGTATCAGCGCCCTGGCCAAGGAGCGCGAGGCCCGGATCGGTACCCAGGCCCTGGCGCTGCTGGCCGCCTGGCCGAAGTTGCGCGAGGCCTATGGCGGCGACGAGTTGGTCACCCGGGTGCGGCGGCGCGAGATTCGCACGCGCCTCAACAGCACCACCATCTGCGGCAGCGAGATCCCCAAGGTGGCGCTGCCCAAGTTCACCGACGAGGGCGAGATCCTGCGCTTCCTGCTGGATGAGAACCTGCCCGGGCACTTCCCCTTCACCGCCGGCGTCTTCCCCTTCAAGCGTGAGGGCGAGGACCCGACGCGCATGTTCGCCGGCGAGGGCGATCCCTTCCGCACCAACCGTCGTTTCAAGTTGTTGTCGCACGACCAGCCGGCCAAGCGGCTCTCGACCGCCTTCGATTCGGTAACGCTTTATGGCCACGACCCCGATCCCCGCCCCGACGTTTACGGCAAGGTGGGCAACTCGGGCGTCTCCATCGCCACGCTGGACGACATGAAGGTGCTCTATTCCGGCTTCGATCTCTGTCACCCCCTGACCTCGGTCTCGATGACCATCAACGGCCCGGCGCCGGCCATCCTGGCCATGTTCCTCAACACCGCCATGGACCAGCGCCTGGCCGAGTTCCAGGCCACCGAGGGCCGGGCGCCCGACCGGCGCGAGGAAAAGCGCTTGCGCAAATGGGTGCACGAAAACGTCCGCGGCACCGTCCAGGCCGACATCCTCAAAGAGGACCAGGGCCAGAACACCTGCCTCTTTTCCACCGAGTTCAGCCTCAAGGTGATGGGCGACATCCAGGAATATTTCGTCGCCAATAGCGTCAACAACTTCTATTCGGTGTCGATCTCGGGCTACCACATCGCCGAAGCCGGGGCCAATCCCATCAGCCAGCTCGCCTTCACCCTGGCCAATGGCTTTACCTATGTCGAAAGCTACCTGGCCCGGGGCATGAAGATCGACGACTTCGCGCCCAACCTCTCGTTCTTCTTTTCCACCGGCATGGACCCGGAATATTCCGTGCTGGGGCGCGTGGCCCGGCGCATCTGGGCGGTGGCCATGCGCGACAAATACGGTGCCGGCGAGCGCAGCCAGAAGCTCAAGTACCACACCCAGACCTCGGGCCGCTCGCTGCATGCCCAGGAGTACGCCTTCAACGACATCCGCACCACGCTGCAGGCCCTGGTCGCCACCTACGACAACACCAACAGCCTGCACACCAACGCCTACGACGAGGCCATCACCACGCCGACCGAGGAATCGGTGCGCCGCGCCGTGGCCATCCAGATGATCATCGGCAACGAATGGGGCTTGGGCAAGAACGAGAACCCCAACCAGGGCTCGTTCGTGATGGAGGAATTGACCGACCTGGTGGAGGCCGCGGTGCTAGCGGAATTCGACCGCATCAGCGACCGCGGCGGCGTGCTCGGTGCCATGGAGACGGGCTACCAGCGCGGCAAGATCCAAGATGAATCGCTCTATTACGAGACAGCCAAGCACGACGGCAGCTATCCCATCGTCGGCGTCAATACTTTTGTCAATCCGGACGCCACGGAGGTGGGCGGCGCCACCAAGCTGGAACTGGCGCGTTCGACGGAAAAGGAAAAGAAGTCACAACTGAAGCGCCTCAAGGCTTTCCACAAGCGCCACGCCAAAGCGGCCCCGGCCATGCTGGAACGCCTCAAGGCGGCTGCTGCGGCGGGTGACAACGTCTTCGAGGTGCTGATGCAGGCGGTGCGCGTCTGCTCGCTGGGCCAGATCACCAACGCGCTCTTCGAGGTCGGCGGCCAGTACCGCCGGAACATGTAGGGGAGCGGCGCCCTATGCCTTCAGGCCGCGCTCCCGGGCTTCGGCCTCGCGGCGTTTCTTCTCGATGACGTATTCCAGCTTGCGCACGGCGTTGCGCTTGGGGGTCTCCGGCCCGGCGTTGGCCGGTCCCACCATCGAGACCTCGATCATGGTTACCGGGTCGATGGCCGAGACCTTGACGGTCTTGCCCACGCGCACGAACTCGATCAGATAGGGCTCGCGCGCCATGCCCCGCCGATTCCGAACGGCCCCTCAGGCCGCCCGCTTGAGACCCAGCTTGCCCCAGATCTCGTTCATGGCGGCCACCAGGCGAGCCATCATCTCGTCCGTGTGGTGGGGCGTTGGCGTGAAGCGCAGCCGTTCCGTGCCGCGCGGCACGGTGGGGTAGTTGATGGGTTGGACGTAGATGCCGTAATTGTCGAGCAGGATGTCGGAAACCTGCTTGCAGAGCACCGCGTCAGCCACCATCACGGGCACGATGTGGCTTACCGAAGCCATGGCCGGCAGGCCGGCCTCGGCGAACAGGCGCTTGAGCCGGGCGGCCCGTTCCTGGTGCTTCTGCCTGAGCTCGTCGTGGGCCTTGACGTAGCGCACGCTGGCCAGCGCTCCGGCCGCCACCACCGGCGACAGCGCCGTCGAGAAGATGAAAGCCGAGGCGAAGCTGCGGATGGCATCGAGGATGGCGGCCGGCCCGGCAACGTAGCCGCCGCCGACCCCGAAGGCCTTGCCGAGCGTCCCGTTGATCACCGTCGGCCGGTGCATGATGCCCTCGCGCTGGGCGACGCCGCCGCCGCGCTGGCCGTAGAGCCCGACGGCATGCACTTCGTCGAGGTAGGTCATGGCGCCGTAACGATCGGCGATGTCGCAGAATTCGCCGATGGGGGCGATGTCGCCGTCCATGGAATAGACCGATTCGAAGGTCACCAGCTTGGGCCGCTCGGGTGCCAGCCCGCTGATCAGCTCCTCCAGATGGGCGGCGTCGTTGTGGCGGAAGATCTTCTTTTCCACCCGCGAATTGCGGATGCCCTCGATCATCGAGGCGTGATTGAGCTCGTCCGAGAGGATGACGCAGTCCGGCAGCAAGCGTGCGATGGTGCTCAGCGAAGCCTCGTTGGCGTTGTAGCCCGAGGTGAAGATGAGCCCGGCCTCTTGTTCGTGAAGCGCCGCCAACTCGCGCTCCAGCAGCGCGTGATAGTGGTTGGTGCCCGAGATGTTGCGTGTACCCCCGGCGCCGGCGCCGCACTCGTCGATGGCGGCGCGCATGGCGTCCAGGATCACCGGGTGCTGGCCCATGCAGAGATAGTCGTTCGAGCACCAGACAGTTACTTCCTCGGTGAGCTCCTCGCTGCCGTCGCCGGCGCTGTAGCGGGTGGCAACGGGGAAGTCGCCGGCGTGGCGCGAGAGCTCGGCGAACACCCGATAGCGGCCCTCCGACTTGAGCTCATCGATGCGCTCGGCGAAATGTTTGACGTAGTCCATCACGAGGGCCCTCCCGGCCCGTCAGGGGCAAGCACACGCCCACAGAGTCTAATATAGGGCGCGCGCGCCGCCAATTGTGCAAATCTCCCGACCTTTGGCCTTGATTTTTGTCAAGGGGAAAAGGCTGCGGCGGCGCCATTTCACATTCGGGGAAAGCGGGCTAAAGTCGTCGTCAGCGCCCTGGCCGAGCTGACAGAATTGGAGATCGTCATGGAATTCATCAATCCCGAGGGTTGGGAAAGGCCCCGCGGCTATTCCAACGGCGTCGCCGCCGAGGGCCGCCAGATTTTCATCGCCGGGCAGATCGGCTGGACGCCCGACCACCAGGTGCGGGAGGGCTTCGGGGCCCAGGTCAGGCAGGCCTTCCAGAACACCGTCGACGTTCTGGCGGCAGCCGGAGCCAGACCCGAGCATTTGGTGCGCATGACCTGGTTCATCACCGATCGCGAGGCCTATTCGGCTGCCGGGCGGGAGATCGGCGAGGCCTACAAGGCCACCATCGGCAAACACTTCCCGGCCATGACCGTGGTCGAGGTGTCGCGGCTGTTGCACGACGACGCCCTGGTCGAGATCGAAAGCGCAGCCGTGGTGCCGAAGGACTGAGCCGCATTTCCCTCCGTTACCGGCGTTCAATCATTCTTGCCGCCAGCAAAAGACCGATAGCGACGAACGCGACAAGCGCCGCAACCCCCAGCATCGGTTTCAGTGCGTCGGCAAACCATCCCAGCACGATTAGACCAGGTGCAACGAAAAGCGTTATCACCCCACCGAGCCTGAGATCACGGTCCAGGTTCTTGCCGTCGGCCTCGCTTGTAACCGGCTGGGTTTTGGGCGGGGGCTTTGCCGTCTGGCCGGCCGGCGCCAGGCGATAGACCCGCACCGGTGCCGAGACGTGCTTGACCTGCTGCTCGCCGATGTCCTGGTAGGAGGCGGCGATCTGGTTCCTGATCTGCTCGTAGACGCCGCCCGAGATGCAGATGCCGCCGGGCTCGGCCAGGCCTTCGATGCGGGCGGCGATGTTGACGCCCTCGCCGTGAATGTCCTCGCCGTCGTCGACGATGTCGCCGAAGTTGACGCCCATGCGGAAATCGAGCGGGCTCCCGGCCAATTGCTGCTGCAGGGCGAGGGCGCAGCGGACGGCGTCCTGGATGCTAGGGAACTCGGCCAGGAAGCCGTCGCCCGTGTGCTTGACGATGCGTCCGGAATGCCCGGCGATGGCGGGATCGACGATTTCGGCCTGGGCCGTCTGCCAGGCGGCGACGGTGGCGTCGGTGTCCGCTTCCATGAGGCTCGTGTAGCCCACCACGTCGGCAGCCAGGACCGCCGACAAGCGCCTTTGCACCTCACGTTCGTTCATCCCTCGCGCACCTCGTCCGGGTGTCGGCGCGATCCTACACAAACTCCGTGGGGTGGGCCAAGCGGCGGTATCGTCGACAACTCCAACTTGTGACGAAAGCCGGCCGGAGGTAGAGAAGGAGTTATGTGCGCCGAACGTCATCGGGCCGGGCTCGAGCCCCACCCCGGCTATTTCACCGACGGACTCGAAGCCGCCGACGCGGAAGTGGCGGCGGCGCTGGCCGACGAGCTGGGCCGCCAACGCGACGGCATCGAGCTCATCGCCTCGGAGAACCTGGTCAGCCGGGCGGTTCTCGAGGTTCAGGGCTCGGTCTTCACCAACAAGACCGTCGAGGGCTATCCCGGCCGGCGCTACTACGGCGGCGCGGCGCCGGCCGATGCCGTCGAGCGCCTGGCCATCGAACGCGCGACGCGGCTCTTCGGCTGCCGCTTCGCCAATGTGCAGCCCCATTCCGGCAGCCAGGCCAACCAGGCCGTCTATCTGGCGCTCTTGGAGCCCGGCCAGCGCATCCTCAGCATGGCGCTGCCGGCCGGCGACCATCTCAGCCACGGTGCCCCGGTCAACCTGACGGGCAAATGGTTCGACGTGGTGCCCTATGGCGTGCGCCGCCAGGACGGCCTGATCGACTACGACGAGGTCGCCGATTTGGCGGCTGAATCCCAGCCGAGGCTGCTCATTGCCGGCGGCTCGGCCTATCCCCGCCAGATCGATTTCGAACGCCTGCGCCGGATCGCCGACGCCGTCGGTGCCTGGCTGCTGGTCGACATGGCGCATTTCGCCGGCCTGGTGGCCGGTGGCGTTCATCCCAGCCCGCTGCCCCACGCCGATGTCGTCACTACCACGACCTACAAGAGTCTTCGGGGCCCGCGGGGCGGCATGATTCTGTGCAACGACGCCGATCTCGCCAAACGCTTCGATCAGGCGGTCTTTCCAGGCTTGCAGGGCAGCGTGCTGCTGCCCACGGTGGCGGCCAAGGCGGTCTGCCTGGGCGAGGCGCTGAGGCCCGAATTTGGCGACTATGCCCGACGTTCGCTGGACAATGCCCGGGTTCTGGCCGCCACGCTGACGGCCCGCGGTCTGGGCCTGGTGGCCGGTGGCACCGACACCTCGCTCTTGCTGCTCGACCTTCAGTTGCTCGGGCTGACCGGCGACGTGGCCTCCGAGAGCCTGGAAAACGCCGGTCTCACCTGCAACAAGAACGCCGTGCCCTTCGATCCCCAGCCGCCGCGGGTGACTTCGGGATTGCGCTTTTCCTCGGCCGTGGGTACGACGCGGGGCTTTTCCACGGCGGAGTTCGCAGCCGTGGGAAACCTCATCGCCGACGTGCTTTCCGCTTTGGCTGCCAATCCCGACGACAACCAGGTCGCCGAGGCGGCGGCAAGAGAAGTGGTGACGGATCTTTGTCGAAAATTTCCCATCTATCCGACTTGAAGCCCGAGGCGCCCCCCGATTTGCCCACCCGGCTGCCGCTCAAGGGCCTGTTGTTGTTGCTGACGCTGATGCTGGCGTGGGGCCTGAGCTGGCCCACCATGAAGGTGGCGGTGGGCTACATCCCGGTTTTCAGCTTCCGTTCGTTCTGTGCCGTCATCGCTGCCGTGGCCATCTTTGCCATGGCTCGGGCGGCCGGCCACCGGCTGGCCATGCCGCGGGGCTATCGCGGCTGGGTGGTGCTGGCGGGGCTGCTCAACCTCTTCGGCTGGATGTTCTTTTCGGCCCTGGCGCTGACCGTCAGCCCCACCGGGCAGACCGCCATCATCGCCTACACCATGCCGCTGTGGGCCTTCCTGGTGGGTATCCCGCTACTCGGCGAACGGCCGACGGCGCTACGCTGTCTGGGTTTGCTTCTCGGCATGGGGGCGATCGGGCTGCTGGCCTGGCGCGGCATAAACGGGTCCGATGCCTCGATTTGGGGCGTTGCGGCGATGGCGGTCGGAGCCGTCATGTGGGGGGCCGGCACGGTGGTCGTCAAGTACGTCAATTGGCCGGTGCCGATGCTGGTGGTGACAGGCTGGCAGTTGGTGGCGGCAGCGGTGCCGTTGACGCTGGGGATGCTGCTGGAGATCGACAGCCTGGAACCCTTACCGCCGGTCGCCATGGGGGCGCTCTTGTATTCGGCGCTGGGCGGCATCGCCGTCGGCTACTGGATCTGGTTCCGTATCGTCGAGATGGTGCCGGCCGGGGTGGCGGCGCTGTCGTCGCTGGCGGTGCCTGGGGTCGGCGTGGCCTCGGCGGCGCTGGTTCTGGGCGAGCCGGTAACCTGGGTCGAACTCACCGCCCTGGGGCTACTGTTCGCGGCGCTGACGACGGTGCTGCCGCTGCCCGATCTCAAGGAGCTGTTTGCTCGGGTTAACGCCGACCGTGGTTGATTTCGTCGCTCCAGAAGCGCTCCAGGGTGCGCAGCGACTGATTGATTTCCTCGAGGTCGCCGAGCGCTATCACGCCCTCGGCCAGGGCGGCCACGTGGCGCTGGTAAAGCACGTCGATCTCGTCGCGCAACTCGAGCCCCTTGGCCGAGAGGTGAATGCGCACCGAACGCCGGTCGTAGGTCGAACGTTCCTGCTCGAGAAAGCCGTTCTCGACCAGCTTCTTGAGGTTGTAGGTGACGTTGGAGCCCAGGTAGTAGCCCCGTGAGGTGAGCTCGCCGACGGTCATCTCGGCGTCGCCGATGTTATAGAGGATGAGGCTCTGGACGTTGCTCACGTCATTGCGCCCGAGATGGTCGAGCTCGACCTTGACGAGGTCGAGGAATTGCCGGTGCAGGCGCTCGATCAGCTGCAGCGACTCGAGATAGACGGCTTTGCCGTCGACCGCCTCGCCCTCGGCAGCCGCTTCCTCTACCGCGCTGTGTGACTCCGCCATGCCTTTGCTTTCGGCCCCCTCAACCAATCTCGGCAACAGTCTGTCATAGAAGAGGGGTTTTCTTAAGAGCCAATTTGGGCCGGGGTCGGGCGCAGGTCGTTGGCCGCCAGCTGCTCCTCGAAGGCGAACTCGATCTGGTAGTCTTCGCCGCGGGGGTCCAACTCGCCGACCAGCGGCGTGGTGCTCAAGGTCGCAACGTAGGGCGCCTGGTCGGCCAGCGGCAGTGCCGCCCGGGCGCTACGGCGGTAGAGCGTGAGCAGCGCCAGCGCCGCCGTGACGGCGGCGATGTAGGCGAACAGGCCGCCCGGTCCCATCGCCGCCATGACGCCCGAGGCGGCCAGCGGCCCGATCACCGCGCCGATGCCGTAGAACAGCAAGAGCCCCGACGAGACCGCCACCAGTTCGCTGGCCTCGGCGTGGTCGTTGGCCTGCGACAAGCCCTGGCCGTAGACCGTGAAGGCGCAGCTGCCGTAGAGCACGATCAGTCCCAGGGCGGCCTCCGGGTTGACTCCCACCAGCCACAGCGCGCTGCCCGAGAGGCCCATGACCAGACAGGTGCCGAGCACTACCAGGCGGCGTTCGATGCGGTCGGAAAGCCAGCCGATGGGCCACTGCAGGGCGAGGCCGCTGAGCACCGCCAGGGCCACGAAGTCGGCAATGCGCTCGGGCGCCAGGCCGATGCCCAGGACGTAGACCGGGGCCAGGCTGTAAAAGGCGCTGTTCACCAGCCCGGCTCCGAAACACAGCGCCAGGCCCAGCGGCGAAAGCTCGAGCAGTCGGCGAAAGCCAACCCGGGTGGGTCCCTCGATGGCCGGCGCCGCCGTGCGCGTCAGCACGATCGGCACCAGCGACAGCGTCAGCAACACCGAAACCAGCACGAAAAGCTCGAAACCGGCCGGGTCGGCAAGCTTGAGGAAGAACTGGCCGCCCCCCACCGCGGCATATACGGTGACCATGTAAAGTGACAGCACGCGGCCCCGTGTTTCGTTGCCGGCGCGGGCGTTGAGCCAGCTTTCTGTGACCATGAACATGCCCGCCGCGCTATAGCCGGTGAGGGCTCGCAGCAGGGCCCAGACCAGCACCTCGTCGCTCACCGCGTGCAGCAGCGCCGAGACCGAACAGAGCGCCGCGAAAGCGGCGAACGAGCGGATGTGTCCGGCCCGCTCGACCACCCGGTGGCCGCTGATGGTGGCCAGGATGAAACCGAAGAAATAGCACGACAGCACGGCGCCGATGGCCAACGGCGTTAGACCGGCAAGGCCCAGCCGCAAACCCAGCAGGGAATGCAACAGCCCATTGCCGGCGGCCACGGCGGCAAAACCAATCAGCAGGGCGGCGACGGCCGGCACGACCTGGATCACGAACTCACTCCCAAACCCTCATACCTCACTGTGACCCACATAGAACGTGAAAAGGTGATCATCAATAAGGGTTTAGATGAAATTTTTCGATCGAAACAATGCACTTTCCCGCTTTATGCGAGAGGGACCGCTAAATCGCTTCAAAACGGCGGCTGCCGAACCTAGATAGCAATGAACGGAAGAGAGGGCTTGTCCTTGGCCGCAGACAACGTGGAACGCAAGCTGACGACGGTGTTGGTGGCCGACGTCGCCGGCTATAGCCGTTTGATGGACGGCGACGAGGAAGCCACGCTGGCCACGCTTTCGGACTACCGCGAGGCTTTCGCGGGCCTGATCGAGCGCCATCGCGGCGCCATCATCAACAGTGCCGGCGATTCCCTGCTGGCCGACTTCCCCAGCGTCGTCGAGGCCGTGCAGTGCGCCGTCGAGGTGCAGCAGGAACTGGGCGGGCGCAACGCCGACCTGCCCCAGGGCCGGCGCCTGGATTTCCGCATCGGCGTCAACCTCGGCGACGTCATGGTCCGTGGCGGCGATCTCTTCGGCGAGGGCATCAACGTGGCTGCGCGGCTGCAGGAGATCGCTCAGCCCGGCGGCATCTGCGTCTCCGGTTCGGTCTACGACCAGGTGCGCAACAAGCTCAGCTTAGGCTTCGAATTCCTCGGCCCGCGCGCGGTCAAGAACATCGCCGAGGAAGTGCCGGTCTATCGCTTGCAGACCGGCGCCGAGGTCGACATCGAGGCCGAGCTGCCGGGCAGCGCTGCGCCCCGGGGCCGGGGCCCAAGCGTCGAGGACCGGGCCCAGCGTGAAGTGCTGCGCCTGCGCCGCTTTTACCGCACGCTGACCTGGTACGGCTCTTTGATCGGATTCCTTTTCGTCATCAACATGCTGACCTCGCCCTTTTCCTGGTGGTGGTACTGGCCGGCGCTCGGTCTCGGCATTCCGCTGGCCTTCCAGGCGCTTAGGGTCTTCAACCCCGTCGACCGCCTGCTGGGCCATGACTGGGAAGAGCGCAAGCTGGCGGAGGTCAAGGCCAAGCTCGAGCGCCAGGGCTAATACTGGGGGCAAATACTGGGGACAGGAACCAGTATCTTACTGAAAAATAAAAGTTTTTAGGCCTCTCCGGCGCCCGCCCACCGTATCGCCTGCCAGATGCGCTGGGGCGTCGCCGGCATCTGCAGGTCCTTGACGCCCAAAGGCGCCAGGGCATCGTCGACGGCGTTGATGACGGCGGCCAGGGCGCCGATGGTGCCGGCTTCGCCGACGCCCTTGACGGCCAGCGAATTGGTGGCACACGGCGTCGGCGCGAAGTCGAGCGTATAGCTCGGCACGTCGTCGGCGCGGGGCAGGGCGTAGTCGATGAAGCTTGCGGTCAGCACCTGGCCCTCGGCGTCGTAGCGCAAGTCTTCCAGCAGCGCCTGGCCGATGCCCTGGCCGACGCCGCCGTGGACCTGGCCGGCCACCAGCCTGGGATTGAGCACGGTACCGAAGTCGCCGACCACATGATAGCCGACGATGGCCACGAAGCCGGTTTCGCGGTCGATCTCGACCTCGCAGACGTGGGCGCCGTTGGGGTAGGTGGCGACGGCGGAGGTCGACGTCGCGGCGTCGTCGAGGGTGCCCGGGTCGTCGATGCGGCTGGCGAGATCGAGAATACCGAGCTCAAGATCCGTGCCCTGGACGCGAAAGCGGCCTTCCTCGAACACCAGGTCGGCCTCGGCCACCTCGAGCTGGTCGGCGGCCAGCGGCCGGGCCCGGGTGATGACGCGATGGCTGGCCTCGGCGATGGCCGTGCCCGCCAGCATCGCGGTCTTGGAGCCCCACGAGCCGCTGCCGGCCTCGAGTTCGTCGCTGTCGCCCTGGACGAAGTCGACGTCGTCGGGCGCCAGGCCGAGACGCTCGGAAAGCAGCTGCAGCATGGTCGTCTTGTGACCCTGACCCTGATCCTGGCTGCCCAGTTTCAGGCGCACCCGGCGCCCCGGCAGGAATTCGATGCCGGCCCATTCCGGCGGCCCGTTCGAGGTCACCTCGACGTAGGCCGAAAGACCGATGCCGCGCAGCAGGCCGCGGCTCTCGGAGTGTCGCCGTCGTGTCTCGAAGCCGGTCCAGTCGCCGAGCTCCAGCGCCCGCTCGAGGACCGCGGGAAAATCGCCGCTGTCGTAATGGTGGCCCAGCGGATTGACATACGGCATGGCGCTGGCCGGCACCAGGTTGCGCCGCCGGATTTTCTCGCGCCCCAGGCCCATCTGGCGGGCTGCCACGTCGATGGTGCGGTTCATCAGGTAGGCGCCCTCGGGCTGCCCGGCACCGCGGAAGGCATCGACCCACGAGGTGTGGGTGAAGACGCCGCGCACCCGCACATGCATCGCCGGCACATGGTAGGGCCCGGTCATGGTGCGGGCCGAGCCGCCCGATGCCACGTGCAGCGCGAAGGCCGAAACATAGGCACCCAAATCGGCCACCGTCTCCAGGCGGAGGGCCAGGAAATGGCCCTCGGCATCGAGCGCCAGGGTGACGTGGCTGACCTGGGCCCGGGCGTGGGCATCGGAAAGAAAGGCTTCGTCGCGCCCGGACACCCACTTGACGGGCCGGCCCAGCCGCTTGGCGGCCCAGCAGACCAGCCCGTATTCGGGATAAAGGTAGCCCTTGGTGCCGAAGCCGCCGCCGACGTCGGGGGTAATCACCCTGAGCCGGTCGGGCTCGATGCGCAGCACCTGCTCGGCCAGACAGGCGCGTATGCCCATCACGTCCTGGCCCGAGAGGTGCAGCGTATAGCGGCCGCTGGCGGCGTCGTAATCGCCGATGGCGCCGCGCGGCTCCAGCGGGCAGCCTGTGATGCGCTGGTTCTCCAGCCTGACCCGAACCACCTTGTGGGCGGCGGCCAGCGCGGCATCGACGGCGGCTCGGTCGCCGTCCTCGTAATCGAGGCCGAGGTTGCCGGCAACTTCGGACCAGACCTGAGGTGCCCCGGGCTCGAGCGCCGCCTCGGCATCCGAGCAGGCGGGCAGGGGCTGGTAGTCGATGGCCATCAGCTCGGCCGCGTCGCGCGCGCCGGCCAGGCTCTCGGCCACCACCAGGGCCACCGGATCGCCGACGCAGCGCGCCACTTCGGCCACCAGCACCGGCCGTTCGGTGATGTGGGCGGGGCTGCCGTCGCGGTTGACCTGGGGCGTGATCGAGACGATGCCGCCGAGCCCGTCGGCCGCCGCCTGGGCGCCCGTCAGAACCGCCAGTACGCCGGGCTGGGCCAGCGCCTCGGCGTGTTCGATGGCGCCGATGCGGGCGTGGGCGTGGGGCGAGCGCACGACCCAGCCGTAGGCCTGATGGGCCAGCGCGATGTCGTCGAGGAAGCAGCCCTCGCCGCGCAGAAGCCGTGGATCCTCGAGCCGGGTGACCGGCTGGCCGACGCCGAATTTCATGGCTTTGGTTTCCCGTAGTCGCGCCCTGCCGCTGCCGGCGAGATTAGCTGATCCGCCACGTCATCCGCCAGTCGCCCCGGGTCGCGCGCCAGGGCGTCACCGAAGCCGCCGCCACCCGGCAGCTCGAGTCGCACCCGGTCGTCGCCGGCGATGTATTGGATACCCTTGGCCGCCAAAGGCTTTCCCGAGGCCAGGCCGACGGCGCCGGCCGCCCCGTCGCCGCCGCCGTCACGGCCGCGGGCCGGGTTGTCGACCCGGTCGAACATGGCCGAGATGGCGAAGGGGGCGCCGCTGCTGCCGATCTCGATGCTCTGGCCCAGGCCGCCGCGGTGTTCGCCGGGGCCCGCCGAATCGGGCCTGAGTTCCTTTTTCCAGACCACCACGGGCGCCCGGGTCTCGACGATCTCGCTGGACATGGCGCGCACGCCTGAGGGAAAGGCGGTGGCGTTCATGCCGTCGAGCGCCGGCCGGCCGCCCGAGCCGCCGCTATTGAAAAACAAGATCTCGTAGCGTTCAGGCGTCTCGCCGCCAGCGTGCCCCACCACCGCCGAGACCTCGGGGCCGCCGCGCAACTGAACCCCCCAGAGGCAAGCCGCGCCCTCGGCCGGGACTTGACCGGGCAGCGCCTGGGCCAGGCAGCCCATGACCACGTCGGGCAGGAACTGGCCGATGATGTGGCGCGCCGAAACGGGCTTGGGCCGGGTGGCGTTGACGATGCAGTCCTCGGGCGCGGTGATGACGATGGGGGCCAGCGAGCCGGCGTTGTTGGGCACCTCGGGCGCCACCACGCAGCGCACGCCGAAGGCCGAATAGGCCTTGCAGTAGTTGAGCACCACGTTGATGCCGTTGGCGCTGGCCGGGCTGGAGCCGGTGTAGTCGATCAGCACGTGGCGATCCTCGATGGTCAGGCTGCACACCAGCTCGATGGCCTGGCCGAAACCGTCGAGGCGCAGCCGGTTGCGAAAGGTGCCGTTGGGCAGTGCCGCGATGGCGGCCTCGGTGGCGGCCCGCGAGCGCTCGATGATGGTGTCGGCCAGGGCATCGAGGTCGGCAAGGCCGAACTCGCGCATCATCAGGACCAACTGGGCGGCGGCCGTTTCGGTACTGGTGACGTAGGACAGAATATCGCCCTCGACTTCGTCCGGCGTGCGCACGTTCCAGCGGATCAGCTCCATCAGATCCTGGTTGATGATGCCGCCGCGGGCCAGGTGCAGGATGGGGATATAGAGCCCTTCCTCGTAGACCGAATGGCCGTCCGGCACCTGGCCCAGGCCGCCGATGTCGACCTGGTGGCAGGTGCAGGCGAAGAGCGCCACGATGCGGCCCTCGAGGAAGGCCGGCGAGACCACGGTGATGTCGTGCAGGTGGCCCGATCCCTGCCAGGGGTCGTTCGAGATGAAATGATCGCCCGGCTTCATGGTGCCCGGCGGGTGCTTGGCCAGGAAGTGGATCACCGCCTCGGCCATGGAATTGACGTGCCCGGGCGTGCCGGTGACGGCCTGGGCCATCATGCGGCCCCGGGTGTCGAAGATGCCGGCCGAAAGGTCGCCGGCTTCGCGCACCACCGGGCTGAAGGCGGTGGCCATCAGGGTGCGGGCCTGCTCCTCGACCAGGGCCAGGAGCCGCGTCCACATGACCTGGCGGCGGATGTCGTCGAGTGCTTCCGTCATGCCGGGCTCCGTCTTTCCAGCACTATGTGGCCGGCACTGTTGAGGCCGGCGGTGAAAGCGGCCGTGACCACCGTGGTGGTCTGATCCTCGACGATCACCGCCGGGCCCGAAAGCTCCATGCCGGGGGCGAGCTGGTGGCGCAGATAGACGGGCACGGCGGAAAACGCGCCGGCGGCGCCAGCGAAAAGCTGGCGCTTGTGGTCGGCATCGGGTGGTGCCAGGGGGGCCACCGGCTGGGCCGGGGGGCTGGCGCTGCCGGCGGCCACGAGCTCCAGGCCCCAGCTCATGACTTCGACGTCGACGCCCTCCATGAGGCGGCCGTAGCGCACCAGATAGGCCCGGTCGTAAGCCTGGCGCAAGAGCTCGCCTGCCCCGTCGCCAAGCTCGCCGGCCGGCACTTCGACGGCGATCTCGTGGCCCTGGCCGACATAGCGCATGTAGCCGAAGCGGGCCTCCGCAGGCCTCGCCCCCGGGGCGCCGCGCGCCACCACGGCCCGGGATTCGCTGCTCATGGCGGCGAACATGGCGTTCAACGCCGCCGCGTCCAGGCTGCCCAGGCGCTGGTAGTTGGTGCGCGCCACCTGAAAGGCCACAGGCGCGCGCAAAAATCCGATGGCCGAGCCGACGCCGGCGGCCAGCGGCACCACGATGCGGGCGATGCCGAGCTTTTCGGCCAGGCGGGCGGCGTGGATGGGGGCCGAGCCGCCGAAGGCGATGAGGGTGCGGCCGGCCAGGCTCTTGCCGCGCTCCACGGCGTGCTCGCGGGCCGCGTTGGCCATGTTCTCGTCGACGATCTCGGCGATGCCGAAGGCCGCGGACAGGGAGTCCCCAAGGCTGGCCAGGCCGCTTTTCAGGGCGGCGCTGGCGGCTTCGGCGTCGAGTACCATGGTGCCGCCGGCAAAGTGCATGGGATCGATGCGGCCAAGCTCGACGTTGGCGTCGGTCACCGTGGGCTGGCTGCCGCCGCGGCCGTAGCTTGCCGGGCCGGGCTCGGCACCGGCGCTCTGGGGCCCCACCTGGATGCGTTGCAGGGCATCGAGCCGTGCAATGGAGCCGCCGCCGGCGCCGATCTCGACCATCTCGATGACGGGAATGCGCAAGGGCAGGCCGCTGCCCGCCTTGAAGCGGTACTCACGCGCCACCTCCATGTCGCGCGACATCTGCGGCCGGGCCTCGTCGACCAGGCAGATCTTGGCCGTGGTGCCGCCCATGTCGAAGGAGACGACCTCGTGGAAGCCGCATTGGCGGGCCACGTCGGCGGCCAGGATGGCGCCGCCGGCGGGACCGGATTCGACCAGCCGCACGGGGAAGCGCCGCGCCGTTTCGAGTTCGCACACCCCGCCCGAGGAAAGCATGAGAAAGAGCGGTGCCGCGAACCCGGCGGCGTCGAGGCCGTGCCGCAGGCGCTCGAGATATCCCGCCACCAGCGGCTGCACGTAGGCGTTGGCGGCGGTGGTGGAGAAGCGCTCGTATTCACGGATTTCCGGCGATACTTGCGATGACAGGCTGAGCCAGAGCCCAGGCAGCGCTCGGCTCAGCACCTCGGCCGCCAGCTCTTCGTGGTCGGGATGGGCGAAGCTGTGCAAAAAGGCGATGGCCAGGCTTTCGCTGCCGGCGGCCTCGATCCGGGGCACCAGGGCTTCGAGATCGGCCGCCTCGAGCGGCCGCAGCACCCGGCCGTCGGCGCCGACGCGTTCGCGCACCACGAAGCGGTGGCGCCTGGGGATCAGCGGCGGCGGCTTTTGCATGCCCAGGTCGTATTGCTCGAAGCGGCTTTCCGTGCCCATCTCCAGGACGTCACGGAAGCCTTCGGTGGTGAGCAGCGCGGTGCGCGCGCCGGAACGCTCGATCAGGGCATTGGTGGCCAGCGTCGTGCCGTGAATGATGAGGCCGACTTCCGGGGGTTCCACGCCGGCCCGGCGGGTGGCTTCGTCGAGCGCCGCCAGGACCCCGTTCTCGGCTGCCTCGGGCGTGGTCAGCACCTTGGCGGTGACGCATTGCCGACCGTCTTCCAGGGCCACGTCGGTGAAGGTGCCGCCGATGTCGACACCGATTCTGATGGCTTTTCGCATGGCGCGGCGGGGACCTCTGGTTGGCGCCCGGCATCCTTGACCGGGGCCGCGGAAAGGTCAAACCAAGAAGGCGCGGTCCAGGATTCAGCCACGCCTGTGAAATTGGTCCCTGTCCCCGAATCTCCCGGGGACGCCGGGTTTCGGGGACAGGGACCTAACTCGCGACGATTGTGGGGGCGGAAAATCGCTCTAAACCTTTCATAGGACCTGTTGAAAGTGTGGAAGTTCATTTCGAACAGGGGAGACTGTCATGGCGAGACAGGCACGCATCGTCGCAGCGGGCTGGCCGCACCACGTCATTCAGCGTGGCAACCGGCGCCAGCAGGTGTTTTTCGAGGACCGCGACTATCAGGCCTACCGTTGGCACTTGGGTGAGGCCTGCCAACGCTTCGGCGTCGCTGTTTGGGCCTATTGCTTGATGCCCAACCACGTCCATCTGGTGCTGGTGCCGGAAAGCCAAGCGGCCCTGGGCCGAAGCGTCGGCATCACCCACCACCGTTATACCCGGCGCATCAACCACCGCCTCGGCTGGTGCGGGCATCTGTGGCAGGATCGCTTCAAATCCACTGTGATGGACCAGGGCTACTTGCTGACTGCTGTGCGTTATGTCGAGCTCAATCCGGTGCGTGCCGGCCTAGTCGCGGAGCCCGCGGCCTGGCCCTGGAGCAGTGCTCGCCACCACCTTGGTGTCAGGCGAGAGGGCTTGCTGGCGGCCGGGCCGCTGGACGATCTTGTCGAGGACTGGCAGGCCTACCTGACGGGGCCGGCGGAGCCCGGCCAAACTGAAGCCCTGCGCCTACATACGCGCACCGGTCGGCCGTTGGGTTCGGAATCCGCCGTCGCCGCCTTGGAGCGGCAATTTGGCCGCCCATTGCGCCCCCAGCCCCCCGGGCCGCGCCCGGCAGAAGAGGCAAGCGGCCCTTGAGGCCGCCCCTGAAATAGGTCCCTGTCCCCGAAACTCCTCGTTCTCAGGAGTTTCGGGGACAGGGACCTATTTCACAAAGGTCAAACCAAGACGGCGCTGCCATCTAAGTGGCCTCGGGAGGGGTCGTTTAGGCTGCTCGGGCGGTTTCGAACCCGGCCTGCTTCCAAGCCTCGAGGCCGCCCTTGAGGTGGATGGCCTGTTTGTGACCATGGCGCAGCAGCGCGTTGCCCACCTTGGCCGAGCGCACGCCGATGGCGCAGATCAGCACCACCGGCAGGCCCCAGTTGGCGGGAAATTCGCTGAGGTCGTAGCCCGACAGCGGAAAGAGCGCCGAGCCCTCGATGTGCTCAAGAGCAAATTCACCGGCCTCGCGCACGTCGACCACCACGGCAGCACCCTCCATCAGCCAACATTCCAGGGTCGCGGCATCGATCTCGGTCAACCTCGGGTCGGGGATAGCATCGGCGTGGATGCTGGCAACGGTCATGGCTGGGCTCTCGTTCGGGCGATTTTTCCAAATTTCGTAACGCTCAATTGGTAATTTCGGAAATGATTTGTGGTTTGTCAAGCAATATGAAATTTTTTGTGTAGAAATAAATTAAACACAGAAATATAATGTAAAAATACCTCGCCGCACCAACCCGGCTATGCTGTGGGCAGGAGGTGCGGCATGCGTGATTATCTTTCGGCGCTGGAGCGAGAGGGCGAGGTGCGCCGCGTCAGGCGCGAGGTCGATCCCCGTCACGAACTGGCGGCGGTGATCCAGGCCTGGCAAAACGAAAGCGAGGCGGCGCTGTTGTTCGAGCGCGTGCGCGGCAACGCCATGCCGGTGGCCGCCAACCTCTATGGCAGCCGCCGCCGGCTGGCGCGCCTCATCGGCGCGGATGATGGCAACTTCTGCCGCCGCTGGGTGGCGCTCACGGCGGGCCTGGACGAAATCGTGGCGACAGAGCCGGGCGCGGCCGGGCCGCTGGTCTCGGGCCGTATCGGCGAGTTACCCGCGATTACCTATTACGAACGTGACGCCGGGCCCTATCTTACCTCGGCCGTCTTTCTTGCCCGCGAGCCCGAGAGCGGCGTCCCCAATCTTTCCTTCCACCGCGCCCAGCTGGTTTCGGACCACGAGCTGCGGGTGCGGCTGGGCCCCAGCCACGACCTGGCCAAATACCAGGCCACGGCCGAGGCCCAAGGCCAAGCCTTGGAGGCGGCCCTGCTGATCGGCGCGCCGCCCGAGGTGTTCCTGGCGGCGGCGGCCTCGCTGCCCCTCGAGGACGACGAGATGCGGGCCGCCGCGGCCATTAATGGTGGCCCCATCGCGGTGCGCCCTTGCCGCACCATCGACCTTGAGGTGCCGCTGGCCAGCGAGATCGTCATCGAAGGCCGCTTCCTGCCCGGCCAGCGCCGGCCCGAGGGGCCGTTCGCCGAATTCATGGGCTACTACGTGCCCGTGGGCGATAACGCCGTCTTCGAGGTGCGGAACGTGAGTTGGCGTGAGCGCGCCACTTTCCAGGCGCTGCTCTGCGGTTCGGCAGACGACTACCGGCTGCTGGAGACGGCCGTTGCCGCGCGCATCTATCGCCACTTGACGGAGAGCGCAAAGCTACCCGGCATCATCGACGTAAGCTGCCAGCCGACGCTCCTCAACACCGTGGTGCAAATCGACAAGCAGTCGCCCGACCACCCCCGCGAGGTGGCCCTGGCGGCCTTCGCCGCCCACCCCGATTACAGCAAAATGTGCGTGGTGGTGGATCGCGACGTAGATCTCTACAATATGAGCCAAGCGATGTGGGCCTACCTGACGCGCGGTCGTGCCGATACCAGGGCTTTCATCATCGAAAACGTTCCCGGGTTTTACCGGGACGAGCACAGGGACCACTGGGGACGGTTGGCGATCGATGCCACCAAACCATGGGGACGCGAGGCCGAGTTCGAGAGGACTCGCATCCCGGGGGTGGAGCGGGTGAGGCTGAGTGACTATTTGTCTGAGTGAGCGAGCGGGCCGGGCGGCGTGATTTCGGTGCGCAACATACACAAGTCGTTTGGCGGCATCCACGCCGTCGACGACTGCTCGATCGAGGTCGAGAAGGGCACGATCACCGGCCTGATCGGCCCCAACGGCGCCGGCAAGACGACGCTTTTTACCATCATCACCGGTTTCATCAAGCCCGATGCCGGGCAGGTGCTGCTCGAAGACCACGACGTCACCGGCATGCAGCCACACCAGTTGTTCGCTCGCGGCCTGGTGCGCACCTTCCAGATCCCGCACGAATTCAACGGCCTGACGAGTTTGGAAAACCTCATGGTGGTGCCGGCCGGGCAGGACGGCGAGAACCTGCTCAAGGCCTGGTTCATGCCCGGCGCGGTGGCCCGGCGCGAAGCCGAGGTCAAGGCCCAGGCCGAGGAGGCGCTGGCCTTTCTCGGCCTCAACGAGGTGCGCGACGTGTTGGCCGGCAACCTCTCGGGCGGCCAGAAAAAGCTGGTCGAGCTGGGCCGCGCCATGATGTCGGGCGCCCGTGTGATACTGCTCGACGAGCCCGGCGCCGGCGTCAACCCGACACTCTTGAATCAACTGGGCGAAAAGATCCAGCGCCTCAATGCCGAGCGCGGCATCACGTTCTGCATCATCGAGCACAACATGGACATGATCGCCAAGCTTTGCGACCCGGTCATCGTCATGGCCTCGGGAACCGTGCTGACCAGCGGCCTGATGGCCGACATCCGCAAGGACGAACGCGTGCTGGAGGCCTATCTCGGCTCCTCCGAGACGGGGGACCCGGCGGCATGAGCATTCTGGCGCTCGAGGACGTCACCGCCGGCTACGGCTCCGACGCCCCCATTCTGCACGGCGTCTCGCTGAACCTCGAGGCCGGCGAGATCGTCTCCATCATCGGCCCCAACGGGGCCGGCAAGTCGACCGCCATGAAGGCCGTCTTCGGGCTTTTGCACATACATGGCGGCAAAGTCATGCTGGGCGACGAGGACATCTCCGGCGTGGCCACGGAAAAGGTGGTGGCCCGCGGCGTCAGCTTCGTGCCCCAGACCGAGAATGTCTTCCCCAATCTCAGCGTGCAGGAGAACCTGGAAATGGGGGCCTTCATTCTCGACGGTCCCCTCGACGACCGGCTCAACCATGTCTATGAACTGTTTCCGCCCTTGCTGGAGCGGCGCGACGCGCCGGCCGGCGTGCTCTCGGGTGGCCAGCGTCAGATGGTGGCCATGGGCCGGGCCTTGATGCTCGATCCCAAGGTGTTGTTGCTGGACGAGCCGACGGCCGGCCTCAGCCCCAAGTACGCCGAGGAGATCTTCGGCATGGTCAAGCACATCAACAGCAGTGGCACGCCGATCCTGATGGTCGAGCAGAATGCCAAGCAGGCCCTGGCCATTTCGCACCGCGGCTACGTGCTGGTCGACGGCCAAAACCGCCACGCCGGTACGGGCGCCGAACTGATCGCCGACCGCGAGGTGGCGGAAATGTTCCTCGGGGGGTAGTGGTGGACGGCTTTCTGGTCTTCTTTAATTTCTACCTGATGCCGGGCCTGGTGTTGGGTTCGATCTATGCCCTCGGTGCCATCGGCGTATCCTTGATCTTCGGCATCCTGCGCTTCGCCCATTTCGCCCACGGCGATTTGATGACTCTGGGCGCCTACCTGGCGCTCTCCCTGGTCGCCGGCCTGGGCCTCGGTCCCCTGGTGGCGTTGCCGCTGGCCATGATCGGCACTATCGTGATTTCGTTCGGCATAGACCGCCTGTTCTATAAGCCCTTCCGCGACAAATCGACCATCCTGTTGGTCATCGCCTCGTTCGGTGTGGCGCTGATGCTGCGCTCGCTGATCATGGTGATCTGGGGCGTCGATATCGAAACCTATTCGCAGGGCATCCAGCGCCCGCTGGTCTTCTTCGACACCGTCCGCATTGCCGAGCGCCATATCTGGATCATCGTTCTGACCATCGGGCTGATGCTGGGCGTGCACTGGATACTGACGCGGACGCGCATCGGCAAGGCCATGCGGGCGGTCAGCGATTCGCCCGAGCTGGCGCGCCTGGCCGGCATCTCCACCGAACGCGTGGTCCAGGCCACCTGGGTCATCGGTGGCGCCCTGGCGGCGGCGGCCGGCGTCTTCATCGGCTGGGATACCCAGTTGCAGTCGACCATGGGCTGGAACCTCTTGCTGCCGATCTTTGCCGCCACCATCTTGGGGGGCATCGGCCGGCCCTACGGCGCCATGGTCGGCGGCCTCATCATCGGCCTGGCCGAGGAGCTTTCCTCCTACCCCTGGATCGGCACCGAGCCCTTGTTGTCGCCCGGCTACAAGACGGGCATCGCCTTTGCCATCATGGTGGCCATGCTGATCTGGCGGCCCAGCGGTTTGTTCCGGGGGAGGGTCTACTGATGGATCAGTTCTTCGGCATTCTCAATTACCTGATGTTCCTCATCACCATGGCCGGCATCTATGGCGTCATGACGCTGGGTCTCAATTTGCAATGGGGCTTGACGGGGCTCTTTAACGTCGGCATTGCCGGTTTCTTCGCTATCGGCGCCTATGTCAGCGCCATCGTCACCACGGCCGAGACCAGCAAGCATCTGGGCGGCTACGACCTGCCTTTCGGGGCCGGGTTGGTGGTGGCCATGATCTGTTCGGGCCTGGTGGCCTGGGGCATCGGCCGCATCTGCATTCGCCTTCGCAGCGACTACCTGGCCATCGCCACCATCGGCATCGCCGAGATCCTGCGCCTGATCCTCAAGAACGAGGCCTGGGCGACCAATGGCTCGCGCGGTATCTCGAACATTCCCAGGCCGTTGGAAACCCTGCCCGAGCCCTGGGGACCGGTGGCCTACATGCTGCTGGTATTCGCCATCCTCATGGCCGCCTATTGGCTGCTGGAGCGCGGTCAGGATGCGCCCTGGGGCCGCGTCATGAAGGCCATCCGCGACAACGAGCTGGCGGCCCGGGCGGCGGGCAAGAACATCGAGCGCTTCCGCATCGAGGCCTTCATCATCGGCTCGGCCCTGATGGGCCTGGGCGGCGCCTTGATGGCCCATTTCTTCAAGTTCGTCGGACCCGAGGCAACCGATCCGCTGATGACCACCTTCCTGGTCTGGGTGATGCTGGTGGTCGGCGGCAGCGGCAACAACCGCGGCGCCATTCTGGGTGCCGTGGTGATCTGGACGCTGTGGTCGGCCACCGAAATCGTCACCTCGCGGTTCTCGGGCGAATGGGCCGTGCGCATACCTTTCATGCGCATGTTCCTGATCGGGCTGGTGCTGCAGGTGGTGCTGCAGAAATTCTCCCAGGGCCTGCTGCCGGAAAAACTTCCCGAAGGCCGCGCCGGGCAAAAGCCCGCCCCAGCCGACGACTAGCTTTTGGGCAAGAAAAATCCCTCCCGCCGAGGCGGGAGGGACCCTTTAGGTAACGCCGCTATTTGATGTCCAGCGGCGGGCCTTCCTTGAGCACTTTGCCCTGCACGGTCCACTCGGCGAAAACGCCGCTGACCTCCCCCTTGGCGTCGAACTCGTGGCTGCCGCTGACGCCTTCGTAGTTGATGGCCTTGCCGGCCTTGATCAGCTTGACGGCCTTGGCCCAGTCGCCGGGGCCGACCACTTCGCCGGGTGCGTTGGCGACTTTGCGCAGCGCGTCGCGCACCGACTTGCGGTCGGTCGAGCCGGCCTTCTGGATGGCCAGCCCAATAAGCATTACGGCGTCATAGGCCTGGTTGGTGTAGGCCGAGCCGAACTTGAAGGCCTTGCCGTCGCCGTACATGGACTTGAATTTGGCCAGCGAGGGATTCTCCGGCGAGGTCGGTATGGTGCCGAAGAAATGACCCTTCAGGTTGGCTGCCCCGAGGGCGTCGACCAGCGAGTCGGCTTTCATGCCGTCGGCGCCGACGAAGTTCTTGAAGAGGCCGCCTTCGAGGGCCTGCTTCATGATCGTCACGCCGGAGCCATCGGCCATGCCGATGAGCACCAGGGTGTCGGCGCCACCGGTGGCCAACGCCGCCAGTTCGGAGCGGTAGGACTGCTTCTTTTCTTCATGCACCTGGTCGCCGGCGATGGTGCCGCCACTGGCCTTGAAGGTGTCGCGGAAGGTGCCGGCCAGGCCGACGCCGTAGTCGTTGTTGATAAAGGTCAACGCCACTTTCTTGATGCCCTTCGAGAGCACCAGCTTGGCCAAGACGTAGCCCTGGAAGGCGTCGGATGGCGCCACCCGGAAGAGAAAGTCGTTATCCTTCAGGTCGGTGATCTCGGGCGAGGTCGAGGCCGGCGAAATCATCAGCACGTTGGCCGGTACGGCGACGTTGCTGGCGGCCGGGATGGTGGCGCCCGAGCACAGCGCGCCGACGATGGCGGTCACCTGCTCGATGTTGATCAGCTTGCTGGCGGCATCGACGGCGGTCTGCGAAGAACACGCGGTGTCGGCTTCGAGCAGGGCCGCCTTTTGGCCCAGGATGCCGCCGGCGGCATTGATCTCGGCCACGGCGGCACGCTCGACGGCGTTGATTTCCTTGACCAGGCTGACGATGGGGCCGGTGATGGCGCCCAGCGAGCCGATCTTGACGTCGGCCGCCGCCGGCGAGGCAGCGAGTAGCACCACAGCGGCGCAGGCAGCGGCCGTGGCCGCATGGCGGGTAAGCATCTTCATGAGTATCCTCCCTGTTGGGTCGTGGTGGCAGGGCCCTGCCTGGCACGGCCTGCCTGTTTTTTGCCGTAGCTTGTTTGCCGTCGGCAGATGAGCGGCCGGCGGCGCCAGCCTTGTTTCCTATGGTCGCCGTTTTTTGCCGCCTTGCCTATCCCTTTCTGGCGGCAGGTTTACGAACTGCCCTGGCTGTGGTCGCGCAGACCGCCGGGCCGGCTTTTTTGCCCCAAACCGATTTTCTTGGCGAATTCGGAGCGTTGCTTGGCGTAATTCGGGGCCACCATGGGGTAGTCCGCGGGCAGCCCCCATTTTGCCCGGTACTCGTTGGGACTCAAGTCGTAGGCCGAGCGCAGGTGGCGCTTCAGCATCTTGAGCTTCTTGCCGTCTTCCAGGCAGACGATGTAGTCGGGCGTGATCGAGCGCCGCACCGCCACCGCCGGTTCGGCCCGGGTTTCGGCTCCGGCCTCGCCAAGGCCGACGCTGCTCAGCGTCTGGTGGACGGTGCGGATAACCTCGGGAAGTTGTTCCGCCCCCACCGTGTTGTTGCTGACATAGGCGGCGGCAATGTCGGCCGCCATGTGCAGCAACTCCACGTTCGAGATCTCGACTTGATTCTCATCAACCATGACCAAAGTCCTCGCGGGTATCGTTAGGCCTGGTGCCAATCAAAATGGCGCTTTAACAATGAAGGCAGCACAACGCTTAAGAACGTGGCAAGAACTAAATCAATGCGCGGCATGTTACTTGTGCCACACCAAGGGATACTAACCGAAAAAACCCGCGAACTCACGCTGAGTCATCCCCGTACGCCGGCGGATCTCCTTGATATCGAGATACTGTGGGACATAAACGAGCGTGGTGCGGGGAGCTTTCTTCTCTCCCCTGGCAATGGCCAAGGCATCGCGC